>JAZJZG010000030.1:6604-12031 GCA_040389995.1 Pseudomonadota bacterium
TTAAGCGCGCTTTTAGCAAAAGGCATCAGTGAGGATGCAACGGTGGTTCCCGCACACCAAGCGCTAGAGATGGCGACCATTAATGCTGCTAAAGCGATAGGCCTGGATCACAAGATTGGCTCGATTGAGGTGGGGAAAGTAGCTGATCTAGCCGCTGTAAGATTGAGTGATTTAACTACTGCGCCATATTATGACCCAATCTCGCATTTGGTGTATAGCTGTGGGCGCGAGCATGTAACGCATACTTGGGTAGCAGGTGAATTGCGTTATAGTAATGGTATTTATGGCAATATAGAACCAATGGAATTAAAGGATATCATCAACACATGGCAACCGAAACTAAGACAACACAAACATTGAACGCGGACGAACTGGAGCTGCAAAAGTTTGGCGACCTCGCACACAAGTGGTGGGATAAGACTAGTGAATTCAAGCCTTTGCATGAACTTAATCCATTACGGTTAGGTTATATAGACGGCATTGTTAGCTTGCAGGGCAAGCGTGTGCTGGATGTAGGCTGTGGCGGTGGAATATTGTCAGAGTCTATGTACTTCCAAGGTGCGGATGTCGTGGCTATCGATTTAGGCGAAAAAGCACTCAATGTGGCTAAGTTGCACCAATTAGAAAGCGGTGCGAAAGTTGCCTACCAATATATTTCTGTAGAGCAATTAGCCACAGAACAGCCAGGCAGCTTTGATGTGGTGACCTGCATGGAAATGCTAGAGCATGTACCGGATCCATCGGCAATTGTGGCTGCGTGTGGCAGGCTGGTTAAACCAGGTGGCTCAGTATTTTTCTCGACTATCAACCGTAACCCGAAAGCGTATTTGTTTGCTGTAATTGGTGCTGAGTATGTACTGAACCTGTTACCTAAAGGTACGCATGATTATGCCAAGTTTATCAAACCTTCAGAACTATCAAGCTGGGTTCGGCAAGCTGATCTGAATGTATCTGGTATGCGTGGTATGAGTTACAACCCGATTACGCAACACTATAGTTTGGGTGATGATGTATCTGTGAATTACATGATGCATACAACCCTAGCTAAATTGGGTTAAATGAATGCAGGTTGTACTATTTGATTTAGACGGTACTTTAGTTGATACAGCGCATGATTTAGGCTTGGCATTGAATCTGCAATTGGCACGTTATGCCAAGCCAGCACTGGCACATGACGAGATTTGGCCTATAGCCTCACACGGATCACAGGGCTTGCTAGCGTTAGGTTTCGGCATTACACCAGCGGATAGAAGCTTTGAGGACATGCGTATAGAGTATTTGGATTTGTACGAAAGTGTATTCACTAATAAACCCATGCTCCTGCCTGGTATTGTTGAGCTACTTGAAAAACTGGATATGCAAGGCGTTAAATGGGGCATCGTTACCAATAAGCCGCGCCGTTTTTCGTTAGATTTAATCAAAGCCGTTAAAATTGGAGACAAAAACCTATATCAACGTTCGGCTTGTTTGGTCTGTGGTGATGATGCGACACAGCCAAAGCCAGCACCGGATACGTTATTGATGGCTTGTGCAGAAATTAATAGCAAGCCTGGTGAGTGTATTTATGTGGGTGATGCCGAACGTGATGTGCAAGCAGGTAAAGCGGCGGGGATGAAAACGGTCGTGGCGCTATTTGGCTATATTGCTGAAGCCGATAAGCCTGCAGAGTGGGGCGCAGATGCAATGATCAAAACGCCTAACGAGTTATTAAGCTTGCTTTGAAATAAGCTTACTATGAAAATCATAACTCCTTAACTAACTAATATTCCGTCGCTCCATCATTGCCTGTGCGAGAGTGCCGCTATCCACATATTCAATTTCGCCACCCATAGGCATGCCGCGGGCAATACGGCTGGTTTTAATGCCGCGGGCGCGAAGTAGTTCGCTTATGTAATGCGCAGTCGCATCGCCTTCAACTGTGTAGTTTGTGGCTAAAATCACTTCTTGCACGATACCGTCTTGGGCGCGCTTGATAAGTTTGTCTAAATGGATTTCTTTTGGACCTATGCCATCAAGCGGCGATAATCTGCCCATCAATACAAAATATAAACCGCTATACGCACGGGTATTTTCCAGCATTAGCAGGTCAGTCGGCATCTCGACTACACACAGCAGGTTTTTGTCTCGATTGTCAGCAGCACACAGCGGGCAGATAGGCTGCTCGCTGAAGGTATTGCACAGTTTACAGTGGTCAACGACCTGCAAAGCATTATCCAGTGCTATGGCTAAGCCATTTGCACCTTTTCTATCGCGCTGCAATAAATAGTAAGCCATGCGCTGGGCTGACTTTGGGCCTACGCCAGGCAAGCAGCGTAAGCTGTCTATCAGTTGTTCCAGTGCAGGTGGGTTTTTCATCGATTAAAAAACAATGGTTAGAACGGCAGTTTCATGCCTGCTGGCATATAGTTAGCCATGCGTGCTGATGAGGTTGCTTCTGCTTTAGCTGTTGCATCTTTTAATGCAATAACCAATAAATCTTCTAGTGTTTCTTTGTCATCCATCACGCTATCATCCAAAGTGACACGTTTCACCTCGTTTTTACAGCTCATTTGTACTTTTACCAGGCCATTTGCTGCAATGCCTTCTACATCTATGTTTGCCAGCTCTTCTTGTGCTTTAGCCATATTGGCTTGCATTTGCTGAGCTTGCTTCATTAAGTTACCCATGCCGCCTTTCATCATGTTGCGTTCTCCTTAAATAGGTTTAATTGAATTGGGGATGATGGATGCCCCAAAGTCGTTAATTAAAGCTTGCACAAAACTATCATCTTCAATCGCGCTTTCTGCATTGGCTTGAGCGTGTGCTTTTTCTTGTGAAATTTGTTTGGCCGGCGTATTGCCAGTGCCGCCTATACTAAACTGCAGTTTTATCTTTTTACCGAAATATTGGCATATCGCGGCGCCTAATTTTTCCTGATAATTAGGTAATAATAAGTGCTTCTGAGATTCTGGTACGCTCAGCGAAATGCTATTTTCATCGTAGCTCATTAACTCGCAATGCTGTGCCAGTGTTCTCACTAAACCAAGTTTTAGTTCATCTAGCAGGCCACGCCAGTTGCCGTTAAAGTTGCTGGGATTATTATCAGAGTCAGCGTTTGCTACACTGATATCTGCAATATCTTTTTCTATAACAGGCTGGCTCACGATTGGTGTTGTTTGAGCATCAGCTATGGGTGAAACTGGTGTAGTGGTTGCAACCGGTTTTACAACTAACTGTGGTTTTGGTGTGCTGACTAAAGGTGCGCTGTGTGGTTTATGCACTGCATTACTCTGTGGTTTTTGCGTATTCATTTCGTTTGGCGTAAACGCCAGCATACGCAACAAACTCATGGTAAAACCGGCAAACTCATCAGGTGCTAGCCCAATATCACGGCGGCCTAATAGTGCGATTTGATAATACAACTGCAGTGTTTCTGGCGGGATTTTTTGCGCTAGATCTAACAGTGCATTACGCTCAGGCAGGTCATCGGCAACGCTGTCCGGTACTGTTTGCGCCATAGCAATTTGATGTAATAGTTGTGCTAAATCATTGAGTGCAGCCTCGAACGATAAGCTACGTCCCTCCATAGACTTGGCTTGTGCGATAAGGCTGGCGCCATCATTCGCTAAGAGTGCATCTAAGAGCTGATACAAGTAGCTTTGGTCTATCGCCCCCAACATCGAGCGCACCTCAGCTTCATGCACCATTTGACCGCCATAGGCAATCGCCTGGTCCGTCAGAGAAAGTGCATCACGCATACTGCCAGCGGCGGCGCGTGAGATTAGATGCAATGCCGTAGGTTCAAAGGCGATATTTTCTTGTGTCAGTATGTTTTGCAAATGCCCGGTAATCGATGTGCCAGCCATTTGACGTAAATTAAACTGCAGGCAACGCGATAGCACCGTGACAGGCACTTTTTGAGGGTCAGTAGTGGCTAGAATAAATTTAACGTGTGCTGGCGGCTCTTCCAGTGTTTTGAGCATGGCATTGAAGGCACTTTTTGACAGCATGTGTACTTCATCGATGATGTACACTTTAAAGCGCCCGGCAGTAGGGGCGTATTGCGCGTTATCAAGCAAATCGCGCATTGCGTCTACCTGTGTATTGCTAGCAGCATCCACCTCAATCAGGTCTACAAAGCGCCCCTTGTCGATTTCGGTGCAGGCAGCACAAACGCCGCAAGGCTTTGCAGTAATGCCGGTTTCGCAATTTAGCGATTTAGCCAAAATACGGGCAATGGTCGTTTTACCTACACCGCGTGTGCCAGTAAATAAATAAGCATGATGTAAACGATTCTGTTCTAGTGCGTTAGTCAGCGCACGCACCACATGGTCTTGCCCCACTAAGGTTTCGAAAGATTTTGGACGCCATTTACGGGCTAAAACTTGATAACTCATAGTTGAAATTAAGACTGGAATTGACTTTTGAACATGAATGAAACTGTAGCTTAAAAGCGACTATTCGTCTCTATATTTGTTGGGAAATTAGCATTAAGGAGGAGGCGAGCCCTTACCCCGGCACTTGCTTAATAGTTGTGGCTGCTTGCTTCCGCACCTGACCAGGTTGGCTACTTCACAATGCGGGGAGGCCCGCCAGACGTAATTTTACAATACTTTGGCCTTAGACTGACATTTTTTACTGAAATGTTTAACAGGATTTTTAGTTTATTGCTTTGACCGATGTCGATTACTACTTAATAGCCATAGGTAACAACAGGTGGTAGCTGTTTCAGTTCTTCGTCGGTAAACAAGCGGCCACGCGTGATAAATGCCATGCCAGTGCCGCAGTCTAGCGAGAATGAGCCGCTAGAGCCAGGCAGGGCTTCCAATATAGTGTGCGTGTTTTCTGAGAATTGAAAGTGGTTGTGACCCATATAAAATACTGCGCCTTCAATTTCACCTACTATTACATCTGATGGGCTAGGTTTGAACTCATTGACTGGCATACACAAGGGCACGCTGCCTTCGCAACACCCGCCAGACTGAAAGAATAAAATAGAACCATGCTCTGCGATGAGTTTATGAATCAACTCAATAGCGGCAGGGGTTGCAGAAACGCGTTCAGCCATCACTCAATCTCCAAAAGCTAAAGATACAAAATCTATTAGAACCAATATCTATGAGTAAAATTTAATAAAAGAGCCACTACAAAAAGTAAGAGGTGGCGTAAGCCACCTCTTAATACTACGCTTGCTAAGTTAGTACTTCAAGCTTAAAACAGCCTAGAAGAATCCTAGTTTTTTAGGGCTGTAGCTTACTAACAGGTTTTTAGTTTGTTGGTAATGATCTAGCATCATTTTGTGTGTCTCGCGACCAATGCCTGATTCTTTGTAACCACCAAACGCGGCATGTGCAGGATAGGCATGGTAACAGTTAGTCCATACACGACCAGCTTTAATGCCGCGACCCATGCGATAGGCACGGCTACCATCACGTGTCCAGACCCCTG
>JAZJZG010000031.1:0-3677 GCA_040389995.1 Pseudomonadota bacterium
CGCTGGCAAACCTGTATCGCTGTTAATAACAGAAACACGCGCTTCCGGTACCGGCTTGCCATTAGCAGCGCTCATTATTTTTGTTTGAAATATACCTTTAGCCATTATGCTGCACTCGCTGCTGCTAAAATTATGACATCATAAAAATCTTCGGCTCCAGTAACATTAATATCATAACGGCCAGGCGCGCAATAAAATCGCACAAATCCGTTTTCATCAGCCGCTATAGAACTGGAGCCTAGCGGCGTATCGCTAGTTCTTGAAATAAATAATTCAGCATCTTCTTCTGTTGCAGAATCCAATACTGTCACAATAGCATTTGGTATCGGTAATCCAGTATTAGCATTCACAATTGTTGCTTGCCACACACCATTAGCCATAAATCACCTAGTTAATTTGTGAACCGTAAATAGTTGTAGTTCCGGAAATTGTAATGTAGCTATCCCCATCAATCGCGACGCCAGCAATACCACCAGGACCATCCGATGCGTCTCCGTCTTCACCCAGATCGCCGCCCTTGCCACCAGGCGTTGCAGTACCAAATACCTGACCATCTCCACCAACGTAAAGACTTCCATCGTTATAGCCTGATCCAGGATTGTAACCAGCACCGCCACCACCAATGGTTTCATTTCCGCCAAAATCAAAATTACTTGAACCGCCGCCACCACCACCGCCGCCAACAACGCAATCAATGAGCTCGATTGCCACGCGAGTGTAAAAAGCGTTGCCCCCATCGAAACCGACTGAACCGGGAGAACCGGAGCCACCACCAAACCCTACTATTATTAAATTAACTATTTGCAGAGTTATATCCGCGATCTCTGGCCAATCACCAGCGATTACCGAGAAACCATAGGGCGATGAGTTATCACCACCATAAATTACACCCGGATCGGCCTCAAATCGTATGGTAGAACCAACGGGAATTGCACCTGGATAAATGGAATCGAAAATAGCGCGAAGGCTACTAAACTCGCCCATATCCAAAACAGTTTCGACCAACGAGACCACAATAGTCAGGCTACCGGGATCAAACCCGGTAGCTCTAAATTCTTCAAGCTCAACTGTGTAATTGCCTTGCGCTTTACTTAACGAAACCACTTGCATTGGGATAGTGGGCGTGCCGCCGTATGCATCTTCAAAAACACTTGATACCACATTGACCACCTGCGCCATTTGTGGCGCCAAGGAGGCCTTCATTTTGCACGTTAATCCACGCGGCGCGAGTTCATACCTACCTACAACAAACTCTGTTGTTTGGCTAGCCTGCGTTCTAAGCAACGCCGGAATCCAGCGCGATCGCTGGCGCCGAATCGCGGCCGGGTTTCCCATAATCAAACTAACCGGGTTAGATGATGCGCGCACAATAGTGGCTGGATAGTTACGCGGTTCATCCATTTTTAATAACGGATTGCGGCGACCAAATGATAAGAAAAATAAATCCACTCGCTTGTCATCGTAAAAATTAACCTGCGGTGAATCCATATTCTCATCAGTGATAGCCATCGTTGGGTATTGCACTATCAAAAATTGCATGATGATTTTTTTGTTCACAACGTCAGTGTGAATATCTAGCGCCAAATCTTTCATCAAATCCTGAATTAACTCAAATACAGGCGTAGGCTCGGCAATGCGGCATGTAAGGCTGGGGCTGCTCACCAGCGCCACTTGCGCGTCCCACTGCGCAACGTTGTAATAGTCTCCAGGTGTTTCTGTGTACCCCAAAAGCCGCTCTAAAATCTGGCTCGCATTTTGAGTAACAAAGCTCTCCATTATTTGCAGCGTGTCACCTTCATCGTGCTCTTGGCCAACCGTAAAATAAGCACCGCGCTCAACAAAAGTTACCGTATCGCCGGAGATGGTACATTGCACGCATTCATCACCGATCGAGGCGTCAAATGAAGCCGGATACTCAGCGCCAATGCCAACAGGGGTAAGGTCAACGGTTGTAGTAGAAAAGGTCACTGGCGATGCCAGAAGCCCATTGCTGGGCGTTGGGCATAGTGTTTTATTGCCCTCGGCAAAATCCAAGACGTCTTTTGCGGTGAGGCTATAGCCAGTTTTATCCCCAGCTATTTTTCCTACGTCTGCAACGTAGTAACTGGTTTCCATGTCTGCATAATTTTGGTCTGTATTGCCACGAATAATACGCACCGGGTAACCCTGTACGTTTGGGTACATGGCAGCAAATTTGCCCCAATAAGTTCCCCGCTCAAATGGGTTATAAATGCGCTCACCAACATAGGGATCTAAATCTATATCGTTATGTTGATGATTAAAAAAGGCACAGCTAACACGTTCACGCTTGCCAAGGTTTTCACCCGGATTAATACGCTGCGAACTGGTCGATACACTGTGTAAGTTTGGTACAGCGTAAGTATCAATAGGCACATAGCTCGCCGCTTTTACCCATCGTACAGTCTGTATTTCACCCTGTTCGTAATGCTCTAAGTCCTGGCACGTTGCCGGTGTATTTTTGCATTGATTATCACCGCTCGCGGTACAGGGTGACACACCATAACTAAGTGGGCACTTTGGGCAATCCATTTCAACATATAAAAGCTCTTGCACACTCATTCGTAAGCATCCCCGCCCATTGACCACTGCATCATTCCATTTGCAAGCTGATTTGTGGGTGGACTAAAGCTGGTTGTTTCGCCGCAATATTGCACTTCTAATGGATAGCCTTCAGGCCGCCAGGCATAGAAAAAAGTTTCCGTCGGCCCATCCGATAATTTTTGTAAAAGATGCGCATGCTTGAAAAAATTTTGCAGGGCACTGCAACGACAAAACGCAGCAGTATTATTTTCTTGCGTTATTTTAAAACTATTACCCTGAGAGATTAAAACGCTACCCAGGTGCTGGCCGGAATAAGATTTAGAGGCAATTTTTTCTACTTTATTATCCATCCCACCAGGCACATCCCCCACGTAGCGTGGGCGCTGCAGGTGTAAAATTTTACCGAGCTTAACATGTGCAATAACAATCCCATCAGTAAGCGCAGGAACCACAAAAACAAGTATAAAATATAGGTCTATATTAGTATCAAAATATTCAATGATAGATTTATTATCAGCAGGTATCCGAGCGGGAAAAACGGCAGACCAAGACACGCCATCCAGACTTGAGAACAACTGATAGGATATTCCATTATCTCCCATGTTGTGCCCAGCGATACCTAGATAATCAATTACACCAGTGCCCGATTTTGTAAATGTCAAACTTCGCTCGAATGATGTCATTCCTGATGGCGGAGACTTCCATTTCGAATAGGTGTCACCGCTCCAGACAGCAGCAGCAGAATAACCTTCTTCAGTTTCAGAAGCTGAGACGCCCGACGGCAAATAAAAAGAAGACCACCCTATTTGCGGCCTATTGCGTACTACATGGGCAAGATAAAGCGCGTTACTGATAAAAATAGCCATATAACCCCATACTTTTTTAAGCTTCGAAAGTAATTTGTCCACGTAATGCCCCATCTTTTTGTGCCTGCTTTAACATTGCTACAACCATATCGGACGACACAAACGAGCCAGATGAAAGTCCTTCAAAGCGATAAGTACCACCACCTTGTTGCCCACCGCCACTGTTACCGCTACCACCAGTGTTAACTGCAGGCGCAGCACTGGCAGCATTAACCGCATGACTACCGCCACCGCCACCACCATAACTTG
>JAZJZG010000032.1:0-3211 GCA_040389995.1 Pseudomonadota bacterium
TACCACTTTCCGCTGTTTGAGGCGCATCTTGCAAAATTTTATCAACCTGTACGTAGCCAACCTTCAACTCAGCAGTTTGTGCGCTAACAGGCACGCTCAAAACCAACGTAACCAAACTAGTTAAAGCTAAGCTTCTAAATACATTACTCAATTCAAATCTCCCAAAACCACCATTTTTAGTTCGATGGCACTACCAAGCGCTCATCATAAACTTTAAATCATTCTACACTTACAAAACTAACCAGCATTATGCGCTTGATTACACTGCTAAACCTAGAACTGTTGTCCAAGTTGGAATTGTATAACTTGTGTCGTATCACCAGTTTTTTCATTCAATGGTTTAGCAAACACCAGTTTTAAAGGGCCAAAAGGTGAGAACCAACTAATACCCAGGCCAGTTGAATAACGTAAATCACTGAAGTTGTAGGATTGACCAGCCCCATATACGTTCCCTGCATCCAGGAATGCACTGAGTCTAAATTGTCTAGAATCGGTTAAGCCAGGCACTGGGAAAAATAACTCAGCATTACCCAGTAAACTCTTAGTGCCACCCACAGCAAAAGTTAACCCTGTTGTAGGGTCAGTATCTTTAGGGCCTAGCGTACCGTTGTCATATCCACGTACAGAGTTTACGCCACCCATAAAAAAGTTTTTGAAGAACGGATATTGCTTACTACCGTAAGAATCAGCATAACCGACCTCACCATTTAACATCAGGGTAAAATCTTTATAAACGTTGGTAAACCAGGTTTGCTTATAGTTAATTTTGTAATACTCTAAATCTAGTACCGGTATTGAAACCTCACCGGTTAACCTTTGTAGTACACCATGATTGGTAAACTGGATGCTATCTCGCGTGTCATGCGACCAGCCCGCAGTTGCTACGATGGAGTTGCTGCTACATCCGTCACTATTACTGCAGAAATCTAAATATTGTTTAGGGCTTTGACTGGTCAAATTTACTTTGGTAAGGTCGGCAGCTAAACCAAAGTTAATACCATCGCGCTCATTTAGTGGAATACCAAATCTGACTCCAGCACCGTAAGAGGATGAGCTATACGCACCAACACTGGTTAAGGTACTTGTATCTACATCGCGGCGATAAATGTCAAAACCACGACTCACGCCATCTGGAGTAAAGTAAGGATCAGTAAAGGAGAGTGAATAAGTAGTATTCACTTTGCCGGTGTTCACTTGCGCACTTACACGATTACCAGTACCCAAAAAGTTATTCTGATTGACCGTAACCCCGAATACTACGCCCTCGCTACTGGATAAACCCGCACCAAACTGTACACTGCCAGTTGATTTTTCTGTCACACTAATATTCAAATCCACCTGGTCAGCAGTACCTGGCACCGCTGGTGTTTCCACGTTCACATCAGAAAAATAATCTGTACGCGTGATTCGCTCTTTTGAGCGATTAATTTTATTTGAAGAATACCAGGCTGATTCTAATTGGCGCACTTCGCGACGAATCACTTCATCGCGTGTTCTCGTGTTACCCACAATGTTGATGCGACGTACATAAACACGCTTTCCTGGGTCAACAAAGAAAGTAAATGCAGCAGTGTGCTGTTCTTTATTCACCTCTGGTACAGGATTGACGTTTGAAAACGCGTAACCATCATCACTTAAACGGTCACTAATGGCTTTACTGGTTTGCGTTACCTTTTCACGGCTGAATGTATCGCCAGCTTTTACTGTGATCAGTTTCTGAATTTCGGCATCGGGCACAATGGTTTCACCGGCTAATTTCACTTCTGAAATAGTGTATTTCTCGCCTTCAGTAATATTTACAGTAATGTAAATATCTTTTTTATCTGGCGTAATCGACACCTGTGTCGAATCTATATTGAACTCAAGATAGCCTTGATTCATATAAAAAGATCTTAACGTTTCAAGATCAGCATTTAGTTTTTGTTTTGAATACTGGTCATCTTTATTCCACCAGCTCATCCAGTTTGGCGTGGTGAGTAAAAACTGAGCGCGTAAATCATCCATAGTGAACGCATGGTTACCCACTATATTGATATTACGGATTTTTGAAACGGCGCCCTCTTCAATATCAAAACGTACCGCAACACGATTTCTTTCTAGCGGTGTAACTACAGTCTTAACCGTAGCGCCATATTTACCTTGTGATAGATATTGACGCTTAATTTCCTGTTCTGCACGGTCTAATTGCGATTTATCAAAAATCAGGCCTTCAGCAATGCCTACTTGCTTTAAACCCTCTTTCATCTTGTCGGTAGGGAATGATTTGTTACCACTTAAGTCAATCTGCGCAATCGCTGAACGTTCCTGTACGGTTACCACCAGCACATTACCCTCAGCTTCTATACGCACGTCTTTAAAGAAACCTGTGTTGTACAAAGCCTTAATCGCCTGCGAAGCTAAATCATCATTCATGGTCTCGCCAACTTTAACCGGTAAATAGGTAAATACCGTACCAGCTTCAGTGCGCTGTATGCCTTCTACGCGAATGTCTTTAACAACGAATGGCTCCAGTGCAAATGCGGAACTTGCATATAAACCAGCAACCAAAAAAAGTATGGACTTAAGCTTAAGTTGCTTAGCCATTAATTTAGGGTGTTTATGCGTTGTTAGTTTTTTAATTGCCATTCAATTAGCCCGTTATCAATCTATTTATATCGTTATATAGCGCTAAAACCATCATGAAACCTAATAAAACAAAGCCAATTTTTTGGCCAATGATGATGGATGCTTCAGACACAGGTTTTCCTGTAAAAATTTCACTCATATAATACATCAAATGACCGCCATCTAACACTGGTATGGGCAATAGATTCAGTACGCCTATACTAATGCTCATTACGGCTAAAAAACCAATGAATACTTTAAAACCTAAGTTTGCGCTTTGACCTGCATAGCTTGCAATACTTACCGGGCCGCTCATGCCTTTCCATGATACTTTTCCAGTGAGCATATTACCTAACATTTTTAAGCTAAAAATAGCCGTCTCATAGGTTTTTTCCGTTGCTTTAACCAAGGCGGTAAATGCAGAGTAATGAGTAGTCACAAATAACTGGTCTAGCTTACTTTGTTCTATTTTAAATGCTGCCCCTATACGCCCTACTGTTTTACCATTCTCGGAAATTGTTTCTGGCGTAATGGTTAGTTTAATTTTTTCAGCATTGCGTCGTACTAACACAGTTAAAGGTACACCGGGATGCTGTCTGATTTCGCG
>JAZJZG010000032.1:3221-6444 GCA_040389995.1 Pseudomonadota bacterium
AATTAAAGGCACAAAACAGCGCGGTACCGGCAAGATGGTTAACACTAAATCATTCGTCTGCAGACCAGCTAGCTCTGCCGGGCTATTTTTAACCACTTCTCCTACAAGTGCCGGAATATCTGGCTGATACATAGATAAACCTAATCCCGCTAAAATATCCTGCTTGGTATCATCGTAATTGATAGCTGATAGATCAAGCTGATGTAAATGTACTTCTTGATTACGATTAACAGCCTGAATCTCTACGCTTTTGTTTTTTAAAGACTCATTTAACAATAACCAGCGTGCATCTTGCCATGTGGACACGTCCGTGCCATTGATTTTTTGTATTGTTTCGCCGAGTGTAAAGCTAGCTACTGCGGCCGGGCTACGCTCTGCAACAACACCGACAATAGGTTTTAAACCGACAACCCCCATCATCATTAATAGCCAATATAGGGCAATAGCAAGCAACAAATTGGCTATCGGTCCTGCAGCCACAATCGCAATGCGCTTAGCAACAGATTGTCGATTAAAGGCACGTGCAAGCTCGGCCTCAGAATAGCTTACTTGCGGCTCGGCCGGATTGGCCTCTTGGGCAATTTCGCGCTCATCAAGCATCTTCACATAACCGCCTAATGGAATCGCCGCTATCACAAACGCCGTTTGATCTTTACCGAACTTTCTCGTGAATAAAGGCTTACCAAAGCCGATAGAAAACTTTAATACTTTAACTCCGCACCATTTTGCCACTTGAAAGTGACCATACTCGTGTATGGTTACCAGCAAGCCTAGCGTGAATATAAAGGATAAAGTGGTTAACATAAGGCTTTAGTCATTTGATTTGCTGCTTGCCTTGCCGCAACATCTATCGCTACTAGCTGTTCAATTGATGTGACTTTTTCAATAGAAGCCGCAGATAGTACCGATTCAATAATATGTGGAATATCCATAAAGCCGATTTTCTCAGCCAAAAATGCTTCTACAGCAATTTCATTTGCTGCATTCAAAATAGCTGGTGCAGTACCACCCATATTCAATGCCTCATAGGCGAGGCGTAAACATGGAAAACGCACCATGTCTGGCGCGCAAAAATCTAATCGTGCCGTTGTAAGCAAGTCCAGGCTGCTTACACCGCTGCTTAATCTATCTGGGTAACCAAGACCATAGGCAATCGGCGTACGCATGTCAGGGTTGCCAAGCTGCGCTAGTACACTGCCATCAATGTATTCCACCATAGAGTGAATGACACTTTGCGGGTGCACAATCACATCGATTTTTGCAGCTGGCGCATTAAATAACCAGTGCGCCTCTATCACTTCCAGCCCTTTATTCATTAAGGTTGCTGAGTCAATGGTGATTTTTGGCCCCATTACCCAATTAGGATGGTTTAATGCCTGTGCACGCGTTACTGCTGCCAGTTCGTCTAAGCTGGCATTACGAAATGGCCCGCCCGAAGCAGTTAGCAACACGCGCTTTACACCCATGCTAGCTAAATTACCGCTGCGCTGCTGTGGCATTACTTGAAAAATCGCATTATGCTCACTATCGATTGGCAGTAAAGTCGCACCACCATCGGTCACCGCTTGCATGAATAGATCGCCCGCCATTACTAGGGTTTCTTTATTGGCCAGTAAAATACGTTTACCGGCTTTGGCTGCCGCCATGGCAGGATGCAAGCCTGCGGCACCAACGATCGCGGCCATCACCACATTGACTTGCTCATGTGCAGCAACATAGCTAAGAGCATCTTCCCCATGCAATACCACAGTATTTGAGCCACATGCTTGCAGCTTCACGCGGAGTTCTATTGCACTTTGCTCCTGCAACATTACTGCGTATTGCGGGGCATATTGCTGGCATAAGCTGAACAAGCCGTGCACGTTAGTACTGGCGGTTAGGGCAAACACATTGAAGCGCGCTGGGTGTTGGGAGATAACGTCTAAAGTATGCACGCCAATGGTGCCGGTGGCACCCAATATCGTCACATTTTGTATTTTATGCTGAGTTAAATGATCATGCATGCGATTGAAAATTCAAAAAAAGTGGGAGGTAAATATAGAGCAATGTCAGAGTCAAACTCGGGATCAAGCCGTCAATTCTATCTAATATACCACCGTGACCAGGCAAACATTGCCCACTATCTTTGGCGCCAGCAAAACGTTTCAAGAGCGACTCAAATAAATCGCCCAAGATGCTTAGCACTACTATTAGCCACAGCCCGACTAGCAACCATAGGCTGTAGTGCAAATATAGACAAAGAAAGTACCCATAAACGCTTACTGCAAGCAATCCGCCAAGAACACCTTCCCAAGTTTTACCCGGGCTAATTTCTGGGGCAAGTTTATGTCGACCAAACCGCTTGCCAACAAAATAGGCTGCGCTATCGGCAATGCTCACAGTGGCTAACACGCTTAATAGTAGCCATGGACTTATATTACGCAATCCCATGAAAGCTAACCATACAGCCAGTAAAAGCAATAAGCCCAAAATTGCCATGCTAAATTTATGTTGTATCGGCTTTCTAATAAAAAGCCAGATGGGTGCTAATAACAACCAGAATACTGCTGCAATAGATATTAGTATAAAAATAAACGCATCACGATAAAACGCTATATTAGCTTGTAAGCTTACGGATAGATTTGACGTTAAATTATCCGGATAATTTAACGAAAAAAGGAATATTACCGCGATAAGCAATGCCGCTATAACGTTGCCACGCCTCTGGTTTATGCTAAGTTTGATCAGGCCGGACCATTCCCACACGCCCACAAGGATGACTCCGAGTGATAGCAAAGCCCATACAGTCTTGGATGTTAAGAATAAGGCTGTAACAAGGCCAATGATAAGGACAGCGGCAGTAGCGATTCTAGTTTTAAGCATGTGTTTAGTTTTATTTTGAGGCTATTTAAATTTTCGTGTGGTATACACAGACTCAAACTGATGGTTTTGAGTGTTTTGATGTAAGCGTATTAGAGTCTTGCAATTGCTCACTAGTACGGCCAAAGCGACGTTCACGCTGCTGATAAGATTGAATCGCTAAATTAAAGGCCGCCTCATTGAAATCCGGCCACAGTGTATCGGTAAAATAGAGTTCAGTGTAAGCCAGTTGCCACAGTAAAAAGTTGCTGATACGTTTTTCGCCACCTGTACGTATAAATAAGTCTGGCTCAGGCGCATAACTCATAGAGAGATACGGTGTGAGATGCTCTTCACGATAAAACCCTGTGAGTTGCGGTGCTGC
>JAZJZG010000033.1:0-1551 GCA_040389995.1 Pseudomonadota bacterium
TGCCGGCTTGCAGCCTGAACCTTCAGAATATTTGTTTGTTACCATGGAACCGCTTTTGTCTAAATGATGAAATTTTGTTAGTTTAAGCAGATGGCAAATTCAAACCCAAAAAAATACATAACTCCACTAGTAATGAATGGTCTCAAGGGGCGGATGCTGGAAGTACCAGCTAAAAAGCCTGATCAGCGGCGAATATTGCTGCTTTACGGCCACCACGCCAGCTTGGAGCGAATCTTTGGCTTGGCTGAAGAACTAAACCAGTATGGAACAGTTACAGTTCCTGACTTCCCGGGTTTTGGCGGAATGCAGAGCTTTTACAGGATTGGCATGGAGCCGTCATTGGATAATTTAGCCGATTATTTGGCATCTTTTGTAAAACTGCACTATAAGAGAAGTAAATTTAGCATTATGGGCATGTCTTTTGGCTTTGTGGTGGCCACCAGAATGCTGCAGCGCTACCCTGAACTGACCGAGAAAGTAGATTTTATGATTAGCATTGTTGGTTTTGCGCACAAAGACGACTTTAAATTCAAAAAACGCACTTATTGGACATTCAGAATTGCGTCAAAAATATTTTCGGGCCGGATGCTGGGCTGGATTGGCCACAACTTATTCTTAAGGCCAACTCCAATTAGGCTAACTTATCAAATATTGGGACGAAAAAATGTAAAACTACTTGGCTTTTCAAAGTCCAAGCGCAAAAAACTCGTTGATTTCGAGGTAAAACTTTGGCGTAGCAACGAGCTGCGTACCTATGCTCATACTACCGGCAGTATGATGAATCTAGATCTATGCGGGACACAGGTTCATTTGCCGGTTTTTCACATTAGTGTTGAGCCCGACCGCTACTTCAACAACCAGCTAGTTGAGCAGCACATGCGAGTTATATTCACCGATTTTCATGGCCTAACTACAACATTGTCCGGTCATGCGCCAACAGTTGTAGCCAGTGCTAAAGATGCTGCGCCGTTTATTCCTGACAAAATCCGACAGCTTCTTGCCAGTAAATAAGCTATAATTAATGCAAATGCCAGATATCCGTAACAGGCTCAAAATCGGACTCGTTTGCCCATATGACATTTTGCGTGCCGGCGGCGTGCAGGAACATGCTTTGGCGCAGGCAGAGGAGTTGAGAAAACGCGGCCACACGGTCAAAATTTTGACACCTCGCCCAAGGGGCGTGCGCGGTGATGCGCCAGAAGGTGTAATTTTTGTCGGCAACTCAGCCAATATCAAAGTCTTAACCAAAACCACCATG
Source organism: Pseudomonadota bacterium (assembly GCA_040389995.1). GTDB lineage: Bacteria > Pseudomonadota > Gammaproteobacteria > Burkholderiales > Methylophilaceae > Methylotenera. Next base: position 1,259 of record JAZJZG010000033.1, read on the forward strand.
GAGGTCGGTATAAATATCGACAATAGCCTGCTTGACGAAATACTGTCCAAGGAAAAATTTGACTTGCTTCATATACATGAGCCAGAAGTCCCGATTCTAGGAGCACAAATTATCGCCAGGGCTAAATGCCCGATTGTCGGCACCTTTCATGCGGTTAACCCGAACACGCCGATGGCCAGAACCCTTGAGGGGCTCAGGATGCCTTTCTCTCGAACCTTATTTAATAAACTTACTGCTATGACTGCAGTTTCCGATGCTGCTGCCGGCTTCGTCAGAGAACATATGAGTAAAAA
>JAZJZG010000034.1:0-5551 GCA_040389995.1 Pseudomonadota bacterium
GACCCTGCTCCACTGACGTTGGCAACACCCCATCCATCGGGCACCAACTGGCTAAACTGAATACCAGCTGAATAAACTTTTGCACCATCAGTAATATCCAAAAATCCCTGACTGCCAGCACCTTGTCCCATAATGACACCACTGGTAGTCATGACAGACCCCGCACCAGTAACCGTTACATGACCCGTTCCACTGTTCCTGCCAATCGTTAAAGTACTAGTCATGTCTGACTTGGCACCATTTTCAATACGAAACTGAGCTTGTGCATTATCTCCTACCGTTAAAGAGTTCGCTTTAAAGTATGAATTTAAGCCTGTGACCACTAGGGAGCCACTACTTATAGCGGATGCAGCAGTTGTAACAGACGCAGAGATTTGCCCACCATTCTCAAGCCGCAAGTTACCTCCAGTAATATTTCTGGAGCCTGTGAAGGTGTTGTTGCCAGTTAGCGTTAGATTTCCACTGCTCAGTGTTAAGCCACCCGTACCCTGAACAGACCCAGCGAAAGTATCGTTGGCATTAGTGATGATGAGCGTTTTCGTTCCCAGCGTGACAATCCCGCTATTGCTACCGGATAGAGATTGGATTGAAGCGCCTGAAGAGGTACCAGAAATATTGAAAGTGCCATTTGCAACGACTTTGCTCGATTGAGCAATGCTGCCTGTGCCAGTTAAACTGAGTGTGCCAGCGTTGATAGTCGTCGCGCCAGTGTAGGTGTTGACTTTTGTCAGTTGTAGTGTGCCAGCCCCCTCCTTACCTAAGCCGCCTATACCACTGATAACAGAATTTTGAACTAGAGTAGTTCCAGAGTCAGTATTAAAACTACCGCCACCTGCATTAAGTGTGGTTGCACGATTAGTAGTAAAGCTAGCTGTAGTATGCAATGTACCGCCGCCAAAACTCAGCACACCCGTAGCATCTCCCAAGTTGTTGTCTGCAGCAACTTGGATAGTGCCGCCATTCATGGTGGTGCCGCCGGTATACGTATTAACTGCGTTCAGTCTCACTATTCCTGCACCAATAGCCACCAACCCACCAGTACCAGATATAGGTGTATCTAAATCAAAGGAATTCGCCGCATTCATCGGATTGAGTGTCAATGTATGAGCACCGAGTACTAAGCTTGGCGTACGACCGGCCGAGTTCATATTTGTCCACTGACGTATGCTGCCGCTATCACTACTGATTCGCCACTCTTGACTGCCACCGAGGGTTGTCCTGCCTGACATGATAATCTGCTGATTCACTTGGCTATCTACGCCCAGTCCATCTATTCCATTAATAGTTAGCATACCTGCGAAGGAAAAAGGACTAGTGGATAAAGTAAACCCAGTGCCTGTATAAGGTGCTTGATAAACGAACTGGCCAACAGGCAGAGAATCGGTGACATACACTGTTGCTCCGGATCCTTGATTATAAATAGCTCGGTCATTTGCTAGAGGCTTACCTCCTCCAAAACCTCCGTATGGGGATTGGTTAAATAAAGTATTACCCGTCGATGTATAGTAGTAGTCAGCGGCGTTTACTGGGAATGCCGCTGTCAACGCAATGCCCAACAATAGCAGTAAAGTGCTTGCCCCTACTGTTGCACTACTGCGCTTGCCGCACGTTTGTGTAATTTCCGACACTGCCACCCATGCGCCCAGCGCCGTATTCCATACACTTCTATACGATCGATTCATACTTTTCCTTTTTTGTTATTTAAATTATTCTACTTATAGCTTTATATTATAAAGTAGGCTTGCAAGTGATTTTTAATATTAATTTACAGTTTATTTACTGCACTTAAAGCACATTAAATTCTAGTTAAAGAGAAATTCAATCAAGAAAATAGCAGACGTAGAGCCTGCTTTTGAATGAATGACGTAAGTGGGCTTTTCATCTAAAGCACGCTTAATACGGCATATTCAACCGCTTTAATAACTGCGAATTTCTTGCCGATTATGTTGAGGAGTAAGGCTGGTGTTAAGCAGACGCGCGCTTAAGAATATTGTGAATGTTGATTTTGACATGTTGTTTTTCTTTTTAATATCTTATTATTGAGGTGTTACTCTACCCAATAGTAATAAAAAACAATTACAAGCTCAAGCGAAATAACCATAATTTTTTTATGGTTATATTAAATGGATATTGTTGTGGACTGTGTTGAATGCCGAGTAAAGATTAAAGGGAATAGCTTTTAAGATATGTGAATGTCGGCTTCGGCCCGATTTTTGCCTTTTGACGTATTAATTTAGATGCCATAAAGCAGACCGTCAGAAACGAAATCAACACAGTCTGGCTAGATTAGGTGTCGCACTCGTAGCTCTGACTTGATATAAGCATAATAAATAGGCGCAGCAACAATGCCAGCCAGACCAAACGCGGCCTCCATCATCAACATGGCAATTAACAACTCCCACGCATTTGCGCGAATCTGGCTACCGACAATGCGTGCATTTAAAAAATATTCAAATTTATGAATCACTATCAAGTAAACCAATGAAGCAATCGCTATCGCCAATGATTGACTCAAACTAACAATAACAATCACGGTATTAGAAATCAAATTACCGATGACTGGAATCAACCCTACGACAAAAGTAATAGCAATCATGGTTTTAACCAATGGCAGATGCACGCCCATAAGTGGTAATACCACCGCCAGATAAATAGCAGTAAACGTGGCGTTAATGCTAGCGATGCGCAACTGGGCAAATACTACGCGCCGAAAAGCATCGCTGAATAAATGACCTCGTTCGGCCAGCGCACGCGCCACTGGCTTAAAGCGATCAATTACCACAGCTTCGCGCACAGCCAGAATGCCGCCTATCACCATCCCTAAAATGATGTGCGCGGTGATACGCCCCGCCTCTTTCCCCACCACTTGCAAGGCGCCCGCATGGTTGCGTAGCCAGATGGTTGCCTCTTCCTTGAATGTAATCGCATCTGCCGGTAGATGCTCTAATATCCAGTTGGGAAGTATTTTGCGCGAGTCCTCGATAATCTGCGCCATTTTCGCCAGCAGCACAGTTAAACTGCCGGCATCAGATCTAAAGAATGCCACTAAACCAGCGCCTGCCAGCGCCAGCAAGCATACAACGATCATGACTAGAATACCTGCAGCCCAGAATTTTGAACGATTACTTGGCCGCTTGCTAGGAAACTGTCGCGCGATAAATGGTGTGATGATATGCACTAGCTCATATACCAACAAACCGGCGAGCAACGCTGGCAGTAGGTTAAACACTAAGACAAAAAGTAAAGCGAGAGCGGTTAGAATCCAGGCGGATATTTCATAGACTGAAGGGGATGTTGCTAGTATTTTGTTTGTCATAAATCGTGCGCTTTTTAGTTTAAAGCGAAATTAACCTTATGTTTAAGCCGTAGATTAAGTCGTGTTATTGCAAAAAATAGCATTAATATGTTTTTATATTGCGCTATTTACCATATGGCTGAAAACGACCTATAAAACTCGCCACCTCAACTGCTGGCAGTGATAATACTAAATCAACCTGCTCATTAAATGCTTTCGTGATAATACTACCATTGCATTTAACTAACGACCGTGTCATGACATCCACTTGCTTATAATCGATAGTCAGTTTGATTGTCTGCATCTCAACAAAAGGCTCTGTCACTGCTACATCCAGCGCCAATTTGGCGGTACCGCCATAAGCGCGCGCCAAGCCGCCAGTGCCTAGGTTGATACCACCGTAATAACGAATCACCGCTACACATACATTGACTAACTCACGGCCCTCGATCAGCTTTAACACTGGCATACCGGCCGTGCCTGACGGCTCACCTGCATCGGAAAATCGCTGTATCGTTCCTTGCTCGGTTTTGATACGAAAAGCATAGGCTAAGTGATGGGCATTTTGATACTGCCCAGCAAACGCACGTAACGCCGAACCTACCGCACGTTCATCCGCAGCATGTACGGCCATCGCAATAAATCGTGACTTGGTAATCGTTTGCTCGGCAAACCCAGCCTTTGAGAGAATAAACACCTAATTAAACCACCGAAATCAACTTAAACCAGTAATTATACCCAACGCATTCACACCAATCTGTTCACTCGCAGGATGCTTAGGTAAACCCGGCATAGTGAGTATATCGCCACAGGTCACCACAATAAACTCCGCACCGCGCGACAGCCTTAAATCGCGTACTTGCAATACATGCCCGGATGCTGCGCCACGCAGACTTGGGTCGGAAGAAAATGAATATTGTGTTTTAGCGATACATACCGGGTAATGCGCATAGGTTTTTTCCAGCATGACAAGGCTGGCTTGCGCAGCGTTGGACAGCTGCACGGCACTTGCACCATAGATTTTTTTTGCGACTGTTTCAATCTTCTGCAATAACGGCATATCGTCTGGGTACAATAGTTTAGGCGCACTCGCTACCGTTTTTTCAACCAGGTTCAATACCTCGATGGCTAAATCTTTAGTGCCTGTGCCGCCTTGAGCCCAGTGCTGGCAAAGTATCGCTTTCACGCCTAATTTTGCAGTTTCGGCTTGTAGTAATGCAACCTCCGCTTCCGTATCGGTCGTAAAATGGTTTACCGCCACCAGCACTGACAAACCGAAATTTTCTTGCAGATTCTGTACATGTCTTTGCAAGTTCGCCATGCCCGCTTTTAAGGCCGATAGATTCTCCACGGTTAATTCTTTAAGTTCAGCCCCGCCATGGTACTTAAGTGAGCGTATAGTCGCCACCACTACGGCTAGCGCTGGCTGCAACCCGGTTTTACGGCACTTGATATCAATAAATTTTTCGGCGCCTAGATCCGCGCCAAAACCCGCTTCAGTCACCACGTAATTAGCCAATTTTAACGCTGTTTTAGTGGCAATCACCGAATTGCAGCCATGGGCGATATTGGCAAATGGGCCACCGTGAACAATCGCCGCCGTGTGTTCTATAGTTTGCACTAAATTAGGTTGAAAGGCATTTTTAAGCAATGCCGTCATTGCCCCTTCAGCTTGCAGGTCACTCGCTAAAACTGGTTGCTGGGTTAAGGTTAAACCGATTTGTATATTGCCTAACCGCGTTTTTAAATCCTCTAATGAAGTTGCCAAACAAAATATCGCCATCACTTCACTGGCAACCACGATATCAAAACCAGTTTCCCGGTCTGCAGCAACATGCGTATCAGCAACATTGGTATGGAGCGTAACGTGGCGCAAGGCACGATCATTTACATCCAGGCAGCGTCGCCAAGTAATAGTCGAAGCGTCAATATTAAGCGCATTACCTTGATAGATATGGTTATCAATCAAGGCTGCCAGCAAATTATTCGCGCTACTGATGGCGTGAAAATCACCCGTGAAGTGCAGGTTAATATCTTCCATAGGCAACACCTGAGCAAAACCGCCGCCGGTTGCCCCACCCTTTTTGCCAAACACCGGGCCTAGCGATGGCTCACGTATACATACCATGGCTTGCTTACCACTGCCAGCCAGGATTTGATTCAGCCCATCTGCCAGCCCTATGGTCGTGGTTGTTTTACCTTCACCGGCTGGCGTCGGGCTGATAGCCGTGACTAATATTAACTTGCCGCTTGCTT
>JAZJZG010000034.1:5561-12074 GCA_040389995.1 Pseudomonadota bacterium
TAGAGTTCTTTGCCGTCATCGCTTGCTTGCTGCTGCAGATTCTGAATGCAAGCTGGGCTAAGTTTTGCAATGTGCTGCCCATAAAGAATCAAATCTTCAGGTTTTAGATTAAGCCTATCCGCCACTGCCGTAATGGCTTGTAGTTTAGTAGCTTGTGCGATTTCAATATCGCTGAGCATTATTTGCGGCCACCTAAAATACTGCCGAGCACGCCACGAATAATCTGCCGCCCCAGTTGCGAGCCTATGGCGCGTGCTGCACTTTTGGCGGCAGCTTCAAAGATACCATCCGAGCGGCTACTGGACGATTTTTTGTTATCGCTATTGCTACTGCCAAATATACCACCCCAGCTAAAGCCCTCATCCGCCTTGGCTTCTGTAGCACTTTGTTCTGTACGTGCCTTCAATATTTCATAAGCGGATTCGCGATCCACCAGTTTTTCGTAAAAACCGAAAACATTGGATGATTTTACCGTTTCGCTACGCTCACCATCAGTGATCGCACCAACACGGCTACCAGGCGGACAAATAAAGCTGCGCTCTACAGGGGCAGGGATACCTTTTTCGTCTAAAAATGATACCAAGGCTTCGCCTACGCCAAGCTCGGTAATCGCACTAGCGACATTGACTTTCGGGTTACTTCTGAACGTGTCAGCAGCTGACTTGACCGCTTTCTGGTCGCGTGGCGTAAATGCACGCAAGGCATGCTGTACACGATTACCTAATTGCCCCAACACGACATCAGGAATATCCAGTGGGTTTTGACTGACGAAATAAACACCGACGCCTTTAGAACGAATCAAGCGTACTACTTGTTCAATCTTATCTAACAATGCTTGCGGCGCATCGTTAAATAATAAATGCGCTTCATCAAAGAAAAATACCAGTTTTGGTTTTTCCAGATCGCCCGCTTCCGGCAATTTTTCAAATAATTCTGACAGCAACCACAGCAAGAACGTAGCGTAAATACGCGGCGCATTAAACAACTTATCCGATGCCAGGATATTCACGACACCATGACCTTGTGCATCGATTTGCAGCAAGTCATCTAAATTAAGCGCTGGTTCGCCAAATAACTGTTCTGCGCCCTGCGTTTCCAATTCCAGCAAGGCACGTTGCACAGCCCCCACGCTGGCGGCTGAAATATTGCCATACTGAGCTTGATACTCCGCAGCATGCTCAGCCGCGTGCTGCATCATGGCACGTAAATCTTTAAGATCTAATAGCAACCAGCCTTTATCATCGGCAATTTTAAATACCGCGTTAAGTACCCCGCCTTGCACCTCATTCAAATTAAGCAAACGGGCTAAAAGTAGCGGGCCCATTTCAGCAATCGTGGTGCGTACAGGATGACCTTTTACACCAAATACATCCCAAAAAGTGACTGGGCATTTGCTGTAGCTAAACTCATTTAAGGCTAACTCTTTAACGCGTGCTTCAACTTTAACGTTGCCGCCACCGGCTTGGCTCATACCCGCTAAATCACCCTTCACATCAGCCATGAATACCGGTACGCCGAGCTTGGAGAATCCTTCGGCCAATGTTTGCAAGGTCACGGTTTTACCTGTGCCCGTCGCGCCGGCAATCAGTCCATGACGATTAGCCATTTTGGGCAGAATGAAGCTTGATATATCTTGGTTTTTTGCAATGAGTATGGGGGATATTGTCATGCTATAAGTCGCCTTTTCGTGCTTTATCCATAATCTTTAATAAGGTAGTTTCTAGTTCTTGCGCTGCCAGTTGCGCACGTAACGTTGGATGCTTAATACTTTTCAAATCGTAAGTCGGACGCGCCAGCGCAATAAACAGCTTGAGTTTTTTATTGGCATCCGGCTTTTCATATATCGCAATACGACACGGCGCAAACACCAGAAATTCAGGATGATCTAAAAAAATATCCGTGCCCAAGCTCAAATTACAAAAGCTGTGTATTTCCTTAATACCCTGCGGATCTATATCACGTTTCTTGATGTGCTCAGCAATCGGAAAGTTGGCCGGATTTACAAAATTATTAGCTTCAGCCCCTGACTTTAAGCTGTCTACCACATCTTGGTAACTCACACCCTCATTCACTGGTAACTCATAAATTGCAGTGCTAACATCAATCGCAGGCATACCGGCAGCCACTTGTCCGATTAATTCCGGCTGATTCATCACGGCCGGCCTTACGCCAGCACAAGCTGTGACTACTAACGATATGCCTAACATCAAACTATACTTGTTCATGACTGGCCTTAAATGGCAACATCTTGCATAACAACGTCTCCACCAAGTGTAACTTTAGCTTACGCATTAATTAAGCGCAGCGATCACCGCTTGCCGATTAAATTGCGGCGCAATAAGCTCAATAAAGCCATACATATAGCCTCGCAAAAATGCATCTTTACGCACACCTAAATAGGTCGTGCTGTCAGGGAATAAATGGCTGACATCTAACCGCACTAAATGTGCATCACGCTGAGGGTCATACGCCATATTGGCAAGTAAGCCTACGCCTAAACCCAGTGTTACATAGGTTTTAATCACATCCGCATCAATGGCCGTCAGCACCACATTCGGTGAGAGTCCGGCATCAGCGAATATTTTCGACACTAATGTACCACCAGTAAAAGCAAAGTCATAAGTAATCAATGGATAAGCTACGAGTTTTTCAAGCGTGAGTTCACCGTCCAGCAATAAGGGGTGGCCGTGTGGCACCACTACACAACGGTTCCACTGATAACAAGGCAAGCACAGCAAGCTATCAAAGCTATTGATGGATTCTGTTGCAATGCCGATATCAGCATCACCATTAGCCACTTGCTCGGCCACCTGCATGGGATTACCCTGATGGATGTTTAATTTAACTTGCGGAAAATTAGTCATAAAGTCTTTGACCGCGGCTGGCAATTTATAACGCGCTTGTGTATGTGTAGTAGCGATAGTTAAAGTGCCGGTTTCTACATTACTAAACTCATCACCTACACGCTTGATATTGTCCACCTCTCGTATTACTTTGGCAGCCAGCGCCAATATTTTCACGCCCGGCTCGGTAATACCAGTCAGCCGCTTACCATTACGCTGAAAAATCTGTAGCCCTAGCTCGTCCTCGAACAACTGAATCTGCTTACTGACGCCAGGTTGCGAGGTATATAAAGCATCGGCAGCACTGGTAATACTCAAACCCTGGCGCGCGACTTCATTTAAATAACGTAATTGGTGTAATTTCATCGTAATCTCATTTATGCACTATGGTATGAGGCAGATTTTGCTTAAGATTCAAATAACTTCATATAACCAAATCTAATAAACATAGAATAACATATTCTAAAATAATTCATTATTTGCTGATATAGTGCGAACTCTAAAATTTTAATGTTAATGACAAATACTCCATATGGAATTTGGTTATATATTATCTGGCTTTGTAGTTGGGCTACTGGTTGGCTTGACTGGCGTTGGCGGCGGGTCACTCATGACACCTATTCTAGTGCTGTTTTTTAATATTAACCCTCTATTTGCCGTTGGTACAGATTTACTTTACGCCTCTATTACTAAATCTGTCGGTATTTTTGCACATGGGAAATTAGGCAATATTGATTGGCGCATTGTAAGGTTGCTAGCGGTTGGCAGCATCCCTGCTTCAATTTTTACAACTTTTTATTTAAAGGGATTAAACGTTGCATCACCAGAAGATGTGAATGCAATCAAGTTCTGGTTAGGCATTGCACTACTGCTCACCTCAGTTTCAGTATTATTCCGCCATGAGTTGATTCGATTTTCTAAAGATTATGGCTGGATTAAGCCAAGCTGGACTGCGCCATTAACAGTGTTACTCGGGTTAATTTTGGGCTTCTTGGTTACGTTAACTTCAGTAGGTGCAGGTGCACTAGGAGTAACAGCACTATTTATGATTTACCCAAGATCACCTATCACTAGAATCGTGGGAACCGACATAGCGCATGCAGTGCCACTTACATTAGTCGCGGGTCTAGGTCACGTCAGCCTCGGCACTGTAGATTATAGATTGCTAGGTATATTGCTAGTAGGTTCTATACCAGGCATTTGGATTGGTAGCCACTTAAGTTCAAAGATCGCCGAACACTGGTTACGTTTAGCATTAGCACTAATACTGATTTTCGTGGGTATAAAACTTATATTTCACTGACTGTTCTAACAGGATACCGTTAGTTAAAACATCAAATAAAGCATGAGCAGCACGTTTTTTATTAAAATACTGAATTGTTGAAAGAGTTTAAATTAAAGCACTATGTACAAATACGATGAAATAGATCAAACCATTGTTAACGAACGCGTCGCGCAATACCGCGACCAGGTTCGCCGTTTCTTGGCGGGCGAGTTATCAGAAGAGGAATTCCGTCCTTTACGTCTACAAAATGGTCTTTACATACAACGCCATGCGCCTATGTTCAGAATCGCCGTGCCTTACGGCACCCTTGCATCGTATCAGCTACGTAAGCTAGGCGATATCGCCAAACGCTATGATAGAGGTTATGGCCATTTCACTACGCGTACCAATATACAGTTAAATTGGCCTAAGCTAGAAGATACACCGGATATGCTGGCCGAACTGGCGACGGTACAGATGCATGCAATTCAGACCTCGGGCAATTGTATCCGCAATACCACCACAGACCAGTTCGCGGGCGTTGCCCCGGATGAGGTCATCGATCCGCGCGCTATGGCCGAGATTATTCGTCAATGGAGTACATTTCACCCGGAATTTGCATTGCTACCACGCAAGTTCAAAATCGCAGTGTCTGGCAGTAAAGATGACCGCGCCGTGATACAGATGCATGATATAGGTCTGGAGTTTTTCCTAGACGCTCAAAATAAGCTAGCCGTCAAAGTGTGGGCAGGCGGCGGATTGGGACGAACACCTATCTTAGGCCAGGTAGTACGTGAGCATCTTGAATGGCAGCATGCGCTGACATACTGCGAATCCATAGTACGTGTGTACAACATGCATGGACGACGCGATAACTCCTTCAAGGCGCGCATTAAGATTCTGGTAAAAGCGTTAGGTATAGAGGAATTTCGTAAACAAGTTGAAGCTGATTGGGCACATACCAAAGACAGCCCTAACACCATCACAGAAGCTGAACTGGCAAGGGTCAGCAAGTATTTTACCAGCATGCCTTATGAAAAACTGCCTGCGCACGACGCTGCGTATGATAAAGCGCTCGCCACCAATCCAGCCTTTGCGGCATGGGTCAAACGTTGCGTGCACCTACATAAGCAGCCTGGTTATCGTGCGATTACCTTGTCATTAAAACCACATGGCAAACCCACTGGCGACATTACGACAGAACAGATGTATGTGGTCGCAGATATTGCTGATCAATATAGCTTCGGAGAGTTGCGTGTATCACATGAGCAGAATCTGATTCTTACCGACGTAAAATTGAGTGAGCTTTTTAAAGTATGGGAAATTGCACGCGCAAATGGTTTGGCAACGCCTAATATAGGCTTGCTGACTGATATCATTTGCTGCCCTGGCGGTGACTTCTGCTCGCTGGCTAACGCTAAGAGCATTCCGATTGCTGAGGCCATTCAGATGCAATTTGATAACCTGGATTATTTACATGATATTGGAGAAATTGAGCTCAATATCTCTGGTTGTATGAATGCTTGTGGCCACCACCACGTTGGTCATATCGGTATTCTAGGTGTAGATAAAGATGGTTCAGAATGGTATCAAGTCTCAATAGGCGGCAAACAAGGTAATGACGCCAGCCTAGCTACGGTCATTGGCCCTGCATTCGCCGCAGAAGAAATGCCTGGTGTGATACAACGCTTAATTGATGTTTACATTAAAGAGCGTACACCTGAAGAGCGTTTTATTGATACCGTGCGCCGTTTAGGTATAGCGCCATTCAAAGCTAATGTATACGCAGACAAAAACAACGGACCGAAAGAAACAAAAGAAGAGATTGCAGCATGAGTAACTTAATCAAACTAATTCAGGGTAATGCCACTATCGTTGAAAATGAGTGGCGCTACGTGACGCTACCTGCGGGCAATGTAGATACGCGCAAACAGGCTGGTAAAGTGGTGATGTTCAAGCTTACCGGTGAAAAAACCGTCACTGTCGAACAAATCGCCACTACCGAAATACCGCCTACTGGCAAAGTAATCGTGCCTGTCAGTGTATTTGCTGTCCGTAAAGCTGAGTTACATGACCGCATTGCTGCGGGAGAGATTGGCGTATGGATAGACACGCATGAAGCGCTGGATCATTTAATTGAAAACCAAAGCGACCTCAACGCCCTGCCGATGATTGCCGTGCATGTAGAACGTTTTGCTGATGGCAGGATTTTCACATTAGGTACATTACTACGTACACGCTATGGCTATAAAAACGAGCTGCATGCCTTTGGCGATGTGTTGCGAGATCAATTATTTTTCCTCAAACGCTCGGGCTTTGATAGTTACTTGATTCGTGCCGATCGTAACGCACAGGAAGCAATGGCAAGCCTAAAAGACTTTAGTGCGCCCTATCAAGGCGCAGTAG
>JAZJZG010000035.1:0-10103 GCA_040389995.1 Pseudomonadota bacterium
ACACGGGAGCAATGTTTGGGCGCAGCTAATGGCAGAGCTGAAGCCACTCTTTTATGGATAACTCTTGGTTTTGTTGCTGGTGAAGCACTAACTGGAACAGGGTTGGGAGCAGGCTCTCTCATATTTAAAAGTGACTCTTTTGTTACGCCTACAGTTACATTAGATTTTGGATCAACCTGATTACGTAACACCAGTGAAAGCGTGCCTACACTACGCGCCAAGTCAATAGCCTCTGCCTGCTCTGGGCTGACTTCCAAGGTGACAGCATTCACTACTTTGGGTTTGGTTTCATCGCGGCCTACTTCTTGTGCAACTGCCAACACAAGAATTCTCTCCAGTACGATTTTTGATATATTCTGGTCTTTGTCGCTGCGATTACTTTCTTTTTGTGTGTTCACAATAATGTCGACATAATTACCTGGCAAAGCAAAACCAGCCACACCGACAACATCATTCACACGTACGGTGATGGCTCTTTTTCCTTCTTCAATTACAGCAGATAAACCACCTTGTGTGCCAATTGGTGCCAGTTTAGATTCCATTATCGGCTCACCTCGTTGCAAACTGGTTTTTAAAACTCGCCCATCAAGCTTGGTGGCGTCGTTAAACGAATCTGCAGGAACACTGGATGCTGGCCAATCAACCAGTTTAACCATATCTTGCGTGAGTTTTTGCCCAAGATTGATATCTATGGTTGCCACTGCGATTTTATTGACGTCTGCTGTTCTCTGCATCAACCAACGCGATGCCATCGTAACCGCACCAAGGCCCGCTAAAAGCGCTACAACCAACATCAGAACTGCTTTCTTATTGTTCATTTTTTACTCCTAACAATTGTACTTTGGTTAAGTTTCTGCCTTTTCAAAAATGTAGACCGTATTGACAATCCATGACTTATATATTTTTTAGCTATACTGCAACTTATTAAATTACATGCTCTATTGCAAAGTAAGTACGCCAAGCACGATTAAAGGCTTGCTCTGTCATCATAGGGGGGTCTCCGTAGTATCTTGCGTAATCTACAATCTGGTTGAGAAGGTCACGCGGATAACAGGCTATCAATGCTTGACCACTGTTCTGATGTAACTGATCTACTAGGTAGCGGAACGCTACTTCGTCATAGGCAATACCCAAGGCCTGTGCATGCTGACAAAACACACGACGATATTCATCTTCAGTTAATGGGCCAATATAGATTTTGTAACCAAGGCGCCGTAAAAAAGACTCATCAGCGATAGCACTGGGACTAAGGTTAGTAGAGAATACCAACGACATATCGAAAGGTACTGTGAACTTGTACCCTGTATGTAACGACAGGTAATCATGCGCGTGCTCCATAGGCACAACCCAGCGATTCATCAAATCTAATGGTGCAACTTTCTGACGACCTAGATCATCCACAATAAAAATACCATTATTGGCCTTGAAATGTGGAGGTGCTTGGTAAAAACCAGATACTCGATCATATTTCAGATCAAGCATATCCAGCGTCAATTCGCCGCCTGTAATGACGACTGGACGTTTGCAAATAACCCATCTGCTATCAGTTTGGCGATAATCTTGTGAGTAATCTGTGGGGTCGGGTTGCGCTTGGGTGGTGTCTACGCTAAGGTGTAAAAGCGGGTCATAGACCTGAATAATTTCGTTATCAACAACAACGGCATGCGGTACAGCAATCAGCCCTGGCAATAAACGGCTAAGTTTTTCAGATAGGTAAGTCTTGCCGCTACCTGCAGGACCATATAAAAATAGTGGTCGGCCAGAATTCATGGCAGCACCAATCTGATTTTTCACCTCAGCATTAAGTGTGATATCGGAAAATGCTGCATCAATGTCAGCTTGTGTGACGCGGTTATTTCTTACAGACTGGCGCGCAATCATGGCTTGATATGCATGAAGAGTCACAGGTGCTGAACCAGTGTAGCTAGAGCGCGACATAAACTCTTGTGCACTGGCTTTGCCTGTCAAAGTGAGTTGATATTCAACATCAATATCAGTCGCACCACGGCGTACAATCATCGCCATATGCTCTACAACCATAAAGCTAAGTACTTCGTTAAGTACATGGATGGACAGTTTTAGCCGATTAGCAAGTGTGGTTAAATGTACTTTGCCGAGCATCAGCATGGTTTTGGCTATTAGCTCAACAATAAGCTGCTGATCTAAACCTGTTTCTAACAATGTTTTAGGTTGAATTGGTATGTAGTTAATTGAATAAACGTTGGATTGATTTTGAGATAATGTTGAGAAAGCCACACTTTCGTTGAAATTCTCGACACCTTGAGTAATCAATACTGAGCCTAGCTTATCAGCCTGTGGTTGATCTGTTTGTGTGTTTGTTGAGTAACTCATCTTGCTACCCCATTCAAATAGAAGTGCGTTGTTAATTCTTTTCTCTAGCCAATCAAGGCCACACTAGCCATTGTTACTTGTTTTTACTAAAGCATAATTAATACCAATATTGCAGATACAACACTGTTAACGTCCCCAGCGCAATTGCTCCCGCATAAGGAACACTACCAACGCTTTGCCCAGATATATCTGTATCTTCTATACTTACCCCTGTGCTACGAACTGTTATTGGCAATAATATTGCACAAATGTTATACCACGCTTGCTTTGTACGGCCTTTAACTAAAATGTAGATAATGCCCATAACTCCACCAATAACAAAAGTGACTAACGCAATTTTGAGTGCCATACCCCAGCCAACAAAAGCACCCACGGCAGACATCAACTTTACATCGCCAGCCGCCATGCCATGTAATAAATATAGGGGTAGAAACGCAGCGAACCCTGCCAGCATACCAAGCAACCATACCTGCCAACCCTCACCACCAGGCAAAAATAGTTGCCCTATAAGTGCTGCCATCAAGCCCAGCACAATGACCACATTGGGTATTTTACGGTTAGTGATGTCTGTAATTACTGTAACTGACAGCAGGATTAAAAGCATGGCAACCAATAAGTTTTGCTGTAACATATGCAACACCTCAAAAAGTACCTTCATTCAGATTTACCCTGACAAGTCAAAGTGTACCCACTCTCACAGGTTCCATACGGCTGTTGCCAACACTCTACCCATCAACCAGCATTAGTAGGCATTAATTACAATATCCAAGCCGTGTAAAACCTGGATATTATGATCAAACTCAACTTAAGGACATGCCCCACCACTCAAACAGGTTGCGACTGAAGTAAATACAGTTTTCAGGTTTGTCCCCACAGTGGCAACAGTACCGACAATCACAATCGCGATTAGCGCAGCGATAAGACCGTATTCAATTGCAGTTACACCTTCTTCGTCACGGATAAAACGGATTATTTCAAAAGTTATATTGCGCATGATGAATCTCCTTAAACATGCAATCACAACAAATAAACTAACTGTTCACCCCACTTAAAACACTCTTTTGAGATAATCGGTGACTAAATATCCAGACTGTGTAATGTCTGACATACTATGTCCAAGCTAATCTCAGATTAAGGGCATGATAAAGGTTTATTCAACATGCTTTAGTAGTCAAGCAGGTTGAGACTGTAGTAAATACAGTTTTTAGGTTTGTCCCCACAGTGGCAACAGTACCGACAATCACAATCGCGATTAGCGCGGCGATAAGACCGTATTCAATTGCAGTTACGCCGTCTTCATCACGGATAAAACGTTTTGCTGAAAAAATAAATTTGTTCATAATAAATTCTCCATTAACGTCTAAAAATTAAGTAAAAGAGTAGGTATTAAACATTTAAATATATTAAAACGAGATTTTTAACTAATAACACTCATCTCATCAAAAATTAATAACCCTAATAAAACCAATGTTTTAATACCCTGAAATTAATCTACGCCATCTAAAATATAATTCAATAGCCCGAACGGACTATCATGCAAATTAAAAATGTCAATTAAAAATAGACGCTACTTTATTGAGTGCATAATTTATTTAGCAACAAAAGAATTAACAAAATATTGAATACAAGTTACTTACAAGATCAACACTACTAAAGCAATGCGACTAATTGACGTCCGATGCAACCGGACTAAACAGCGGGACTTCTACATAGCCTTGGTGGCTGACAAAATACACGGTGGCCAGCGCCTCAGCTGCACGTTTTAAGGCGGCATTGACTCTGGCAACTTCTTTTCGTGTACAGACCATCACTCCAAAAAAAGAAGTGACTATGGATATTGCTTGTGCTACTTGGTTTTGTTGGCTTTTCGCTTAACTGGGCACCTGGCGAGGTCATCTACCAAGTTCTATAGCTACAACTGTTTGGAGCAGGTGTGGCGACAGGATGGCCTTACTCGCCTTGATTTATACAACGTCACTGCTATGTACTGAAGTTTAATGAAGGTCAGCTAGCTATAAAGTGGCTTATCACTAGCTGAGTGTATTTAATAAATTGAGCAGCCAAGCTGCCCAATTTCAAAACATCTAAAAAATAACAACTTTAAATGATTATTTTTTTGTGGATCTTACTGCTTTGCGTTTTACTGCTGGCACCAATTTAGCTTTGCGCATCCATTTTGGGGTGGATTTGATTGCTTTGTCGTGCGATAGCATTTCAGGCAACGAAATAACACTCGGCTCCTTAGGGCGATTGGGGCATTTGATATCAATGCCCTTTGCACGAAATTTAGATTGATAGCGCTGTAACGTACGTTTTTTATATACTTGACTTAAATTAACCCCTGATTTATGCATTGCAAACACTGGTCTTAACTTACTATCAATATTGGCTAACTCATCAATAGTTAATTCTCCACAAGTCACATTTAAAAAATTCAATTTGTTGAAGTACTTACTAAAAATCTCGTTTGGCGTGTTTAATTTCCATGCTGAAACCTTATCCAAGCCTAATTCACAAAGCTCACTATGCATCAAACGCAACTCTATACGTAAAACCCCTTCAGCCTCTGTTCCAAGTGGTTTACAATAAGGTGATTTTTTGTAACGTTTTAGCTGTCTCATTTGCGGGCCTTTAGCATAAAATGTGATTGAATACTTAACGCCATTGCGTGGTGAAAAACTGACTGAAGTTCTATTTGTCTTCATAGTAGTATCCATTTCAACTAACTGGCGTTTGATTTGCTTTAACGCTTCAATGACCAAATAATCTGTCTCAAACTTAAAGTCAACAGCTAAATCAGCGCGCGTTAAATTTATATCACCAGCACGCCACATCTCTTGTAAGTCTTTGGGTGGCTTAAAACCAAAATGCTTACAAACGCGCACCAGTGTTCTAAAGCACCCCTTTTTTAAATTTGCTGAAGTGTAGAGGTTTTGACCATATAGAAATGCGAATGGCGAACCTTCAACCAGGAGCTTGTTGCCCGTTTCTGTTCTGACATTGACGCTATGTGTATCTTGCTCATTATGAATTGCGGAGCGGTTCTGGTATTCTTTGATCAACTCACCATTGGCTGATGTAACTGTAGCTGTTGTGCTATCTGGTAAGTGAAAACTCATACCAGTCACATTGAAGTCAACTGTATCAATATTGACCTTAAATTTATTATTACTCATATCTATTCCTTCACTGATCATTTAAATATTGGTGTATGTATATGTGACAAATTGGTAACTCACATCATGTATTACACGTCACTAAAAATAAGCTGGTCATCAACTTGCATGACCTTCGCGACAAATTGGCGCCAGCTTTTACTCAAAACAACTAACCTGCTAGCTTTAATTTTTATGCGGCCTGTTACTCAGCCAGATATCGACTAAATCAAGATCAAACCCCACTGACCTTTGTGACAATTGAATTGGTTTTGGAAAGTCTGAAAATTTATATAGGCGCCAAATTGTCGTGCGTGACATCTTGGTTTTGTCTATCAACTCATTGATACGGATAATTTGCATTTCTAAACTCCTACAACGTGATTAAGAAGTTGAATCGCCAAGCGAATCTACTTCACACCAGAAAGAATTCCTGATGCGTACGTTATTTACAGTTTTAGTAATTCCTATTTATATAGAAAATCACATACATAGATTTCATTAGAATTTATGAGTAATTTAAATAAATTATTTACATAATTTAATATTAACTATATGATTTAAATTAATATTTAAATTTAATAGAATTTAATAGAATGGAAAATATTTTCACTATCAAACCTCTAGGTAGAGAGAGTGTGTTGAAAATTACTATGTTATGGCTTACTTAACAAATGAATAAAACTGAGCTGATAGCGCTAAAACGTAAAGTATTTTATGCACGATTGCGTTGGTATGATTTATTGGATAAATACTTCTTAGGTGAGAAATCTTATCGTGGAAAATCTGACCGTAGCACAGTGAAAACTATATATTTTGTGAGACGCGGAGAGTGGGTAGATAAGTTACTTCGTGATATTAAATCTTTGCAAACAAAAATTAACAGCTTTGGATACGATGGCTCCAAAAAACCAAGAAAACTTTGGTTGCCAACGGTCATTGAAAATGCAGATATTATTACAGTGGTAGCTTATGCTGCTTATTCAGAGCGCAATTTATCACTCGAACAAGCTGAAAAATTTATATTAAAACACGGCATTGAACGTGATATTTGTAATACTGAAGAGTATTCCGCACTGACGCATACTGGACCTAACTATAAAATTCGAGTCGAATATCAAGGCGAGATAACTTACCACTCCTTTACTGAATGGGTAGTTTGCCTGTGCACCAACAAAAAACTGCCCCAAATAAAAAACTTTAAAGATAAAGGTAAGCTCTTAGAAGCCTCGGATACACACCAGCTTCTATACAAAGATTTAGAGGTACATGATTAAAAAATGCGGCTGAACTCAGCATATCCCACTACGAAAGCATGAGTAGGCATTTCACTCAGCGCTCAATAAATCAGTGCCATAAGAATTGTCGATAACGCAAAGCCACTTACCAACGGGATCTTTACGGAATACATAAGTAGCGCGTCTGGATAGGCAGTTTTTTACACCGGTACTATCAACGTTTTCAATGATGGTTTCCATGATGACGAGCGCCGTATCTCCACCCTGAACGATTTCCATCTTGCCCTGTTTGATGACAAGGCTATGGTTAAAATATTCAGCAATGGCGACGAAAGCCTTACGAATCTGTTCTTTGCCTGTCGCAACCATGCCAGGCTGGATAACAAGCGTTGCATCGTTAGCATAGAACTCCATCAATGCATCAAAGTTCTCCTCAGTGATTGCTTTATCGGCGGCTTCGATAAGTTGCTTAAGTGGATGGCTTTCCATGTAGATTTCCTTGGTATATTAAAACGCCAAGAGACAGACATAAACCCCCGTCTCAGGACGGGTTGCTTTGAAATACTAAACGCGCTAACCCACCATTGATGAAATGGTGGTAATAATGGTGAGCATAACTTTTGATGCGAGTTTCATGGATAAATTCTATCGGAAGCCAAGATGCTTATCAAGCAGGCACGCACCACTAGGATTAATAGAACGTCCACATCTGGCCCAAATCGGACGGTTAACGTTAAACATGTGCAGGTATTTCCCATGATGTTGGCATTGAAGCAATCAAGTGACTTAAAAATGTTTTTACTTTTAATGTCATGGCATGTTGGTCGCGAAAGCAAGCGTAGAACTCTAATGGCTCAGTATCTGCATGCGTATACTTAACTTTTGCTTGTTGGAATAAGGCTTCAAGTTGCCCATTCTTGATTAGAGGAATTGCTATAAATGCAGCAAGCCTTGTAATTCCGGCACCTGCCATAGTTAGTTCAGCTAGAGAGTTTATATCGTTGCTGATAATAGAAGGTTTAATATCTGGCTCAAATCTCAATTCGTCTCGTATGAAACCCCAACTGAATAGACGTCCATTCATAGGCATGCGAAACATTAGACAATCGTGATATTGCAAGTCTTCAGGCTCTTTAGGCCGCCCCTTTCGTGCAAGATAAGAAGGTGAAGCACAATATATAACAGGTACTGTTGCAATTTTCCTAGCAACCAAACCAGGCTCTAATTGCTGCTTGAATCTAATACTAATATCGATATCTTCTTTAATATGATCAACATTTCTATCTGTAAGCACTAGTTCAATTGACAGTCTTGGATGTCGATCTGTAAATGCTGGAATAATTGAAGAAAGTACGTGACGACCAAATGCGGATGATGTCGCTATTTTTAACCTGCCTTGAGGCTCACCGTGTAACTCTGTGATCAATGACTGTGCACTTTCGATTTCATTGATGACATGGCGTACCTTTGAATAGTAAATTTCGCCAGCTTCAGTCAAAGCCAAACTACGTGTCGTACGAGTAAGCAAACGAGTATTTAGCGAGGCTTCAAGCCTTAAAATATTCTGGCTAGCTGCTGCAGGTGTAATGCCTTGCATACGTGCGCCTCCTGCAATACTTCCGCTCTCTATTGCTTTTACAAAGCTTTCAATACCTCTTAATGTATCCATAAAACTATCGAATTTATACAGTTACTCGATAGTTTAACTTTTTACTGAGTATAGCGTTAGTGCTCTACACACATATTTATTTAGCCGTTAAAGTTCTGTACTTAAAAATTAACGCTAAGGATAAATATGAAAATATCGAAGCATTACACCCCTTATGTATTCGCATTCTTTATGGCTGGCATCATGGCATTTTTGATGAGTATGGTAATTGTTGCTGCAAATACTGGTTTTAACATTGGTTATATTAAGCGCGTAATGCACGCTTATATATTAGCAATGCCAGTAGCATTTGTATGTGTTCTTATTGTAAGACCTATTGTTGTTAAGCTTGTATCTTTGGTGGTGAGAGCACAATAATTAATTATGTTTATGGAGCATCGTTGATAAATGCGCGCAACGGCATAGATGTCAGGATCCAACTGGAGCATAACCAGACTTAATCAATATAGCTTTAAGTTCTAGTTCAGACAAATCACTATCAATGGAAACAGTTCTTAAATTAGTGTCACACTTGATTTTTGCATCTTCATCCACTATATTTATTGCTCTAGTAATTGTGTTTACACAGCCACCACAACTCATTCTTGGTACTTTGAATTCAATCATTTTATTGCTCCTTTAATCTCTATATTGTCATCATCAAGATTACAACCATTGGAAGGTCAAGCATTAATTAAATGGATCTCTTAACCTTGTCCTAATGGTAAGCTTGAAGATAACGTCATTAATTACTTAGGGACGTTAAATGCGATATTCAATCGAGCAAAAAAATCAGTAGACTTCTCCATCAGTGGCATGACTGGTTCGTCTTGCGTTTCAACAGTGGAACGAGCGATTAATAATGTATCCGACGTAATAACATCCACGGTCAGAAAGAGTGCATATTGATTTCTCGGATGAAACCAATGCTGCAGGTAGTCAATTAACGGCCCAAAGCAGCCACTCAATATTCACCCAGTTTTTGATTTAATGAGAAATAACCTTCCAGTTGTTGCTTAAATCCGTCCTTCAGCTTTTAGTCTTTTCCCTACAGTTTTGATACCTTCTTCCCCTATTCTTAGTGCACCTTTAGTTGTGTGAACCGAGTAGTACCCAGTAATTAAAGGATGTGGATGTTTAACTGCTGAGCCAAGCATAAAATTAACTGCCCCCTGTGCTTGTAGGGTCAATGGCGCAGAGTGTGAGTCAAAGATGGCTATTTCATTTGATATAGTTTCACCAGAAACGTGAATGTTACCCTCATCTAGGGCTATCCAAAGCACATCATGGTCCTTAGACGGATCGAACGTCCAGTATTCGCCATCTGCCAGCTGTACATGTAAATAGGTGATAGGCGATATTTGAGGCAACGGACTGGTGACACCTTGGTACTCCCCAATAATGACTCGAACCGCACCTACCTTGGGTATGTTGGCAGACTCAACGTAAATGCTTTCAGGCGCTGAATTTTCAAGGGCGCTGGGGAGTGCAAGCCACAGCTGGTATCCACGGATATGTCCTAGATCATGGTCAACAGCCTTCCCTGTATGCCATACCCCGTTTCCCGCTTGCATCCATTCCACAGTGCCAGCTGCAAGCACTCCCGATTTACCTGTTGAATCCTCATACTCAGTATTACCTTCGAAAATTGTGGTCACAGTGACAATACCAGAGTGCGGATGGTAACCAAACCCACTGCTTCGACTGGCT
>JAZJZG010000036.1:0-17716 GCA_040389995.1 Pseudomonadota bacterium
AGTGGTCACTTACTGCAAATGCGGGTAGCAGTGCAAAAATAGCGGCAGGTGGCAGCACAAAAGCTTGTAAATTAGTGAGCTGATGTTTCAGGTCAGCTAGCCAGTAAATCAGCACGGTTAGCCAAAAAATGGCTGACACCGCGATATAGAAGCCTAAATTAAATCCCTCGGCAAAAATACTTTGGTACAGCAGCCCGCCATGTATGAGTAAGCCTAACGCAATCATTGCCGAATGCAGCTTTAGAGGCTGTGTTTCAGTGGCTTTGGGTGTACGCCAGAAATCAGCTGCCACAGCTAGATAGATAAATGCCACCACTAAATATGGAATTATTTTTTGCATGGTGTAATTATGGCGCAAATATGCTTCAAATATAATAGCTTGATGTAAAATTGAGTTCTAATGATTTGTAAGAGTACGCAATGCTAGAAAATTTAACTGGTCGCCTGCAAGGCGTCATCAAGAATCTACGTGGTCAAGCACGGTTATCTGAAGATAATATTGCCGATGCCATGCGTGAAGTACGTATGGCGTTGCTGGAAGCCGACGTTGCGCTACCTGTGGTCAAAGACTTCATTGCACAAGTGAAGTCGCGCGCGCAGGGTCAGGAAGTGCTGCAAAGCCTAACGCCAGGCCAGGCGGTGATTCAAGTGGTGCATGACGAACTTACTGCATTGATGGGCAAGGCTAACGTAGGGTTGAATCTGGCCGCTGTGCCGCCGGCCATCATCCTTATGGCAGGTTTACAGGGTTCTGGTAAAACTACGACCTCGGCAAAACTCGCGAAACTATTAAAAGAGCAGAAAAAGAAAGTGCTGCTCACCAGCGCTGACGTCTATCGCCCGGCGGCTATAGAGCAACTCAAAACCTTAGCTAAACAACTCGAAGTCGATTGCTTCGATAGTAATGCTAATCAGAAGCCGGCAGATATTGCCAATGCCGCGTTAGATTTTGCTAAACGCGGCTATTACGATGTGGTGATTTTCGATACTGCCGGTCGCTTAGGCATTGATGAAGCGATGATGGCCGAGATCAAGGCATTACACACATTGCTTAATCCGGTTGAAACTTTGTTTGTGGTAGATGCCATGCAAGGCCAAGACGCGGTCAATACGGCAAAAGCCTTTGGCGAGGCCTTGCCATTGACAGGCATCATACTAACTAAGCTAGATGGGGACTCGCGTGGCGGTGCGGCGTTATCCGTGCGTCACATCACAGGCAAGCCGATTAAATTTGTCGGCGTGAGTGAAAAAGTTGACGGTTTAGAGCCATTTCATCCAGAGCGCATGGCATCGCGCGTATTGGGCATGGGTGACGTGCTCAGCCTGATTGAACAAGCACACAAAAATGTGGACTTGGCCGAGGCACAAAAACTCGCAGATAAAGTTAAGTCTGGCAAAAACTTCGATTTGGATGATTTTAAAGCGCAAATGTCACAAATGCGCAAAATGGGTGGCATGGGTGCATTGATGGATAAGATGCCAGCGCAAATGTCTGGTATGGCGGCAAAGATGAACCCTGACGATGCAGATAAGGCTGTACGTCGTATTGAAGGTATTATTAACAGCATGACCGCACTAGAGCGTCGTAAGCCTGAACTTATCAAGGCTACGCGTAAAAAACGTATTGCTAATGGTAGCGGAGTGCAAGTGCAGGATGTGAACCGACTACTTAAACAATTTGAAGAAACGCAAAAGATGATGAAAATGTTTGCTAAAGGCGGTATGGCAAAAATGATGCGTGGCATGGGCGGTATGTTGGGTGGAAAACTGCCAGGTATGCGTTAATTAAACTATTTGGTGAACTTAACTTTCTATTAAAACGTAAGGTAACGAGAGATTCGTGCAGGTTAAAATTAAAGATGTGCGACCTTGATGCAAATAGAAACCATAAAAAAAGATAATATATTTACCAGTTATGCATTGACCAAGCGTTTAGTTTCTAGCATAATTGCGCCCTTTCCTAGGTGATGCAAGTTACTTACGGAAAGCCAGTAAGAGAAGTTACTGGGGCGTTAGCTCAGCTGGTAGAGCAGCGGACTTTTAATCCGTTTGTCGTGGGTTCGATCCCCGCACGCCCTACCAATTCAATGTTCTAGAAAATCCTAGAATGTCTAAAAACCAGCCTAAGTGCTGGTTTTTTATTGCCTTTTATTCCTCATTGTTCTAAAGTTGTCCTACGCAATCCTGCAATAACAGGGGTATGCATTGGGGTATCCTTATTTTAATCAGTTAAATGTTAATGAGGTGCTTAGATGCGAGTGCTGGTATTAGGGTCAGGCGTAGTCGGTGTAACGAGTGCTT
Source organism: Pseudomonadota bacterium (assembly GCA_040389995.1). Taxonomy (GTDB): domain Bacteria; phylum Pseudomonadota; class Gammaproteobacteria; order Burkholderiales; family Methylophilaceae; genus Methylotenera. Next base: position 2,302 of record JAZJZG010000036.1, read on the forward strand.
ATTATCTGGCGAAAAAAGGCTTTGAAGTCACCGTAATCGATCGTCAGCCATCACCAGCCATGGAGACTAGCTTTGCAAATGCTGGGCAAATCTCACCAGGCTACTCCTCACCATGGGCAGCGCCAGGCGTGCCCATGAAGGCTATTCAATGGCTGTTTCAGCGCCATGCGCCATTTGCCATGAAAGCAGATGGCACATTATGGCAATGGCAATGGGCGCTCAAGCTTTTGCAAAACTGTAATGCCGCCAGTTACGATATTAACAAAGAGCGTATGGTACGTTTGGCTGAATATAGCCGTGATTGCCTAGACGCATTACGCGCCAGTACTGGCATTCAGTATGAGGCTAGAACCAAAGGCACGCTGCAACTGTTTCGTACTCAGCGTCAGCTAGAGGCTGCCGCAAAAGATATTGTAGTATTAAGCCGTTGCGGCGTACCTTTTAAATTGCTGGACCGTGATGGTTGTGCCATTGTAGAGCCAGCTTTAGCGCTAGTGAAACATAAATTAACCGGTGGTTTGCGCTTGCCTGGTGATGAAACTGGTGATTGCCAGTTATTTACTGCACGCCTGGCGGAGCAAGTAAGTAAGCTTGGTGTTACGTTTCGACAAAACGTATCGATTGAGCGCTTGCAAACCAGTGCTGGCAAGTTAAGCGGTGTAGAAATCTCCACGGAAACCGGCAGGGAAACGCTCCATGCAGACCAATATGTAGTAGCGCTAGGTAGCTACTCACGTGAGTTACTGAAAAACCTGGATTTGAATTTGCCGGTATATCCGGTTAAAGGCTATTCGCTTACAGTGCCAGTCATTCATAGTGATGCATCGCCAGTTTCAACAGTAATGGATGAAACCTATAAAGTAGCGATTACGCGTTTCGACCACCGTATTCGTGTCGGTGGGATGGCAGAATTGGCTGGCTTTGATTTAAGTCTGAATCCACGACGTCGTAAAACGCTGGAAATGATTACTAACGATTTATTTCCTGATGCGGGTGATATCGCCAATGCAACGCTGTGGACAGGGCTGCGCCCGATGACACCGGATGGCACGCCGATTATTGGCCGTGCCTCAGCAGATGCGAAACACGATAATCTATGGCTCAATACTGGTCATGGTACCTTAGGCTGGACCATGGCTTGTGGTTCCGGGCAGTTATTGGCAGATTTAGTGGCAAATCACATTCCAGCGATTCAAAGTGATGACCTAGCGCTCAGCCGTTACAGTAAAACCACGCTAAAACGTAGCATACTCGAATATGCACACACGGCGCATAAGCAATAACGATAACCAGCACCGCATATTAACTGATATTTTAGCAACCCCAAGTTGCACTATTAGCCAATCTACCAATGCTGAGTAACGATGCGTATGAATTGTTTTGTCATGTTAAACGGGTACAATTTAGGTATACGGATAGAGCGTGATGTACAGCATCAATAGGCAATCTCACTGCACATTCAATTTTTTAGTAACAGCCCATTTTTAATAACAACTTAACAAGGTATACATATGCACGCTATTCAAACCCCAAACGCCCCTGCCGCTATCGGCCCCTATTCACAAGGCATGGTTGTTGGCGATTTATTATTCACTTCAGGCCAAATTGCTTTGCGTCCAGACGGTACGTTAAATAACGGTGATATCACCGTGCAAACCACGCAAGTATTGGCTAACCTAAAAGCCGTGATTGAAGCTGCTGGAGCCAGTTTATCAAAAGTGGTTAAAACTACCGTATTTTTGAAAAACCTGGATGATTTCATAGTCATGAACGGCATTTATGGCGAAGCCTTTGGTAGCCACACGCCAGCAAGGTCAACCGTGCAAGTAGCTAAATTACCACGCGATGTCTTGGTGGAAATCGAGGCGATTGTTTCGTTAGCATAAACGATTTTAAGTTTTGGTCATCTAACCAGGTAATCACGATTGTTGTGTTGGCAATATCAGGAATAAGGCAACGCACTTGTTTTGTAATGCACATATAACTCTACCCGTTGATTAAAGATGGCCTGACTTTGTAATGACTACGAAACAACGAAAATCTGCAAATAGAAAACCAGTGGTTCTGTTACCTTCTGATGTCAAGTTGGTAGGTGAGCACCCTTTTCATATGGCTGGGCAAAAATATATCAAGGCTGTGGTCGAGGCAGCCGGTGCCTTGCCGTTAGTAATCCCTGCACTGGCCGGACAATTAGATATCGATGAGCTATTAACCGTGGCAGATGGCATTTTGCTCACAGGCGCAGTGTCGAATGTGCATCCATCCCATTTTGGTCAAGCGGTACATAACCCGGCGTTACCATTAGATCCAGGGCGGGATGCGCTTACCCTTAAGCTTATTCAGGCGGCAGTAACTGCAGGTGTGCCGTTATTGGCCATTTGTCGCGGTTTTCAAGAAATCAATGTCGCTTTTGGTGGCAGCCTGCATCAAGCCGTGCAGGAAGTGCTAGGCCTTAATGACCATAGAGAGCCCAAAGAAGCGACTATCGCGGCACAGTATGAACAAGCACATCCTGTGCGTTTGGTTGCTAACGGACAACTAGCGAAAATTGTTGGTAGTGAGCAAATGATGGTGAACTCCCTGCATGGGCAAGGTGTTGATAGGCTGGGGAATGGCTTAACTGCAGAAGCCTATGCGCCAGACGGCTTGATTGAGGCTTTGCATGTAGATAGTGCAACGGCATTTGCTATCGGAGTGCAATGGCATCCAGAGTGGAAAGTGATGGATAACCCAGCTTATTTGGCAATTTTTAGTGCTTTTGGTGATGCTTGTCGAACTAGGGCAAGCATGCGTTCTGAGCCTGAATAAACGGCATTTAAATATCAATGGGATGAATCGTAGCTGTCTTCGGCATGCTAGCTCCCAACAAATATTCCCCGTGATATACAAGCGACAGAATGACCGTTGCGCCGCCACTGATTATTACTAAAACGCAAATTGATGATATGACGGTGTGCTACCTAAATGCCTGGATGCCGCGCTTAAGGAGCTGCGAACGCACGGCATAATGGTCACTTAAGTTTTTAACATGATAGAATTATTTTAATTTGGCATTTGCTGTCATCACGTGGTGAATGATAGATTTTAATGCATGACTTTTAGTGATAATTTAGGAGTAAGTTTGATGAAATCGGCCTTTAATAAGCGTATTCTGGATGTGCTGGTTGGTTTGGTTGTTAGTGTAGGCCTTGTGGCAACCAGCTATGCAAAAGAAGAAGAGAAAGTACTCAATATCTATAATTGGTCAGACTATATCGGGCCAGATACCATCAAGAATTTTGAAAAAGAAACCGGCATCAAGGTGCGTTATGACGTGTTTGATTCTAATGAGATTTTGCATGCAAAATTAGTCTCCAGGAAAACTGGCTATGATATCGTGGTGCCTTCGTCAAACTGGGCAAAGTTGCAAATTGATGGTGGATTATTTCAAAAGCTAGACAAAACACAACTCACCAATTGGAAAAATCTAGACCCTGGTATCTTAAGCCTAATGGCCAAACTTGACCCAGGTAACACCTACTTGGTAGATTGGATGTGGAGTTACAATACAGTAGGCATCAATGTAGATAAAGTAAAAAAAGCACTAGGCACGACACCGATGCCAGACAATGCATGGGAACTGGTTTTTAACCCTAAATATACGACCAAGTTAAAATCTTGCGGCATCACCTTTTTAGATACGCCCACCGATGTTTTTGAGGCGGCATTGCATTATATCGGCAAGCCTGAGTTCAGCAGCAATCCGGCAGACTATCAGGCAGCGTATGAAATGTTGAAGAAAGTCCGTCCTGATATCAAACGCTTTAACTCAGGTGGGCAAATTGAGGATCTAGCCAGCGGTGGTGTGTGCGTTGCCTATGGCTGGGCGGGCGACTTTAACCTGGCACGTAAACGTTCGATTGAAAATAAATCGGCACAAAATATCGTGGCTTTAGTGCCTAAAACCGGTGGATTGACGTTTATGGATACAATGGCGATACCTGCAGATGCACCGCACGCAGGCAATGCACATAAATTCATCAATTATATACTGAGGCCTGAAGTGGCTGCCGCTATCACCAATACCGTGACCTATGCAAACCCAAACAAGGCAGCAACGCCATTTGTTGACCCGGAAATCAGAAATAACAAATCAATTTTCTTATCAGATGCTGATATTGCCAAACTAGTGCCGCCTGGTACCGTGGATAACAATACACGTCGTAATATGACGCGTTTATATACACGTTTTAAAACAGGTTTGTAATTAAAAACCTGCCACCCTATTTACTACGTTAAATTGTTGGGCAGACTTTTAAGTCTGCCCAACAAGTGTGCGCGGTATTAGCGGCTGGCAAAATGTCATTTGGGGATCACATTTTAATAGAGGTATTTATGGTTATGGTGATAGCACCAAAGAACAATACAGCAAATACAGTGCGCGAAGATCTACTGCGTGTCGAAGGCCTGACCAAGGTTTATGATGGTGTGGTAAAAGCGGTAGATGATGTTTCACTGACGGTGGCTACAGGTGAGATTTTCGCCTTGCTGGGGGGCTCCGGCTGTGGGAAGTCTACTTTATTGCGGATGCTGGCTGGCTTTGAAACGCCGACAAAAGGTAAGATTTTTCTGGCTGGGGAAGATATTACTAATCTACCGCCATATAAACGTCCCATTAACATGATGTTTCAGTCGTATGCACTGTTTCCGCACTTAGATGTTTGGGAGAATATCGCCTTTGGCTTGAAGCGTGATGGTATGCCCAAAGACCAATTGGCCGAGCGTGTTGAGAAAATGCTGAGCTTGGTGCAGTTGAGTAAATATGCCAAGCGTAAACCACATCAGCTTTCCGGCGGACAGCAACAGCGGGTTGCACTGGCGCGTAGCCTGGCCAAACGGCCTAAATTATTGTTACTGGACGAGCCGTTGGGCGCACTGGATAAGAAGTTACGCGAAACCACACAGCTGGAGCTGGTGAATATTATTGAAGAGGTCGGTGTGACCTGTGTGCTGGTGACGCACGATCAGGAAGAAGCGATGACGATGGCTTCACGCGTTGCCGTCATGAGTGAGGGCTACTTCTTGCAAGTTGGTTCACCGGATGAAGTGTATGAAATGCCAAATAGCCGTCAAGTAGCTGATTTTATTGGCGACGTGAATATTTTTGATGGCGTGGTAGAGGAGAATGAGCCAGGCCATGTGACGGTTCGTTGTGAAGAGTGTATGCATTATGTCGGCCACGGTATCAGTGGTAACTCTGGTATGAGTGTGGGTGTGGCGTTGCGTCCGGAGAAGATTCTGCTGACCAAAGATAAGCCGCAGGGTAACTACAATTGGTGTGAGGGTGAAGTCATTGAAATCGTCTACTTTGGTGCTTACACTACCTACCATCTTAAGCTTGATGGCGGCAAAGTCATTAAAGCGCAAGAGCTTAATAATACGCGCGATTTGAGTTTTGATTTAACCTGGGGTGACCGTGCCTATGCACAGTGGAATGACTTTGCGATGGTCGTGCTTACCCAATGAAAAACGCATGTGCAATAAGAGAGGTTTGTGATGGATAAAATCACTAGTTTTTTACATAGCCTGACTCAAGGCCGCAGATTGGTGATTGGCTTGCCCTATGCATGGTTCTTGTTGCTGGCTGCGGTTCCGTTATTGATAGTACTTAAAATAAGTATGTCGGAGATGGAGGCGACTTCGGTCTCCAGCATGATTAATTGGGGTGAAGGTTGGCCCACCGTCAAGCTGAATTTTGCGAGCTATTTATTTATCAGCACTGATGCGCTGTATGTAGAAACTTATTTATCCTCAATTAAATACGCCTTAATTACCACGCTAATATGTCTAGCCATCGGCTACCCGTTTGCCTATTTTATGGCACGTTCCCCCAAACATTTACAGCCAATGTTATTGATGCTCATCATGTTGCCATTCTGGACCTCATTTTTGCTACGCATCTATGCCTGGAAAACGCTGCTAGTGAATAATGGTGTGATCAATAATGCACTATTAAGCCTCGGCGTTATTGATGCTCCGCTGGAAATGATGAATACGCCATTTTCCTTGCTAGTGGGCATGGTGTACTCTTATTTGCCATTTATGATATTGCCCTTGTACGCTAATTTATCCAAACTGGATTTACGCTATCTGGAAGCTGCCGCAGATTTAGGCACGAGTCCTTTCAAGACTTTTTGGCTGATTACAATACCACTTTCCAAAGCCGGGATTATTGCCGGTTCCATGTTGGTGTTTATTCCGGCGGTCGGTGAGTATGTCATTCCTGAACTGCTAGGTGGGCCAAATACGCTGATGATAGGCCGTGTATTGTGGGATGAGTTCTTCAGTAATAACGATTGGCCTATGGCATCTGCCGTAGCGGTGGTGATGATTTTACTGATTATGCTGCCGATGGCGATTTTCAATAAATACCAAGATGAGCAAATGGATGCAAAAGCATGACGCATGCTATCAATAAATGGTTCAGCAGGACTTGGATGATTGCGGTATTCATTTTCCTATACCTGCCTATCGTCACGCTGGTGATATATTCCTTCAATAACTCACCCTTGGTCACGGTCTGGACGTATGCCAGCCTAAGGTGGTATACCGCGCTGATGAGCGATGGCGATTTGATTTCTGCGGTCGGTTTATCGCTTAAAATTGCGCTGCTTTCCGCATTAATCTCAGTGTTCTTTGGTACGTTCACTGCGTTTGCTTTGAATCGGTATAAGCGTTTTTCAGGCCGAACCTTGCTATCATCGATGGCAACCACGCCATTGGTCATGCCGGATGTGATAGTCGGTTTATCTTTATTGCTCATGTTGGTGTCAATACAGCATTGGCTAGGCTATCCTGACAGAGGCTTGTTTACCATTTTATTAGGCCATGCCTTGCTAGGTACGGCTTATGCTGCCGTTGTGGTGACATCTAGATTACGTGAAATGGACAGCAGATTGGATGAGGCGGCGATGGATCTGGGCTGCCAACCCTTACAAGTGTTTATGCTGGTTACCTTGCCGTTGCTGGTGCCTGCGCTAGTGTCTGCATTTTTACTCACCTTCACTTTGTCATTTGATGATGTGGTGCTGTCGTCATTTCTATCTGGACCCGGCTCTTCAACTTTACCCATGGTGATTTTTTCACGCGCACGTTTAGGCTTAAATCCAACTATCAACGCTGTTGCTACCGTGACCATAACCGTGGTGAGCATTGCGGTGATTGCATCCAGTTTTTACACTTCACACCAGGCACGCAAACGCAGACGCGAGATGGCCGAGGCCTATAGCGACACCAATCAGTGATTGCTGCGATTGCCCATGATACCAACTACGGCTTAGCTGCAGCGGGATGGATTTCGTTTACTTTCCAAGATTAGGGTTTGAAATCATCGATCGTGCGTTAGCCAAGACCTAGAATGTCGAAGGTTGATAAGGTGTTAGTTGTAAGCGCGGCATTTCAATGGTTTAAACATAAAATCTAGTGATCTGATTAAGTTTTCGATAGCTTGGTTTTTGCATGAATGGTTCTGTGTGGCTATTTATACTATTTGATAATTCCTATAAACAAAGTTCTTCCATTACAATGAATGTTCTGTTTCTATAATAACAGTTAGCTGTGAGGATACCCGCATGTCTTCCCTGGAATCATTGCTCATTGAAGTCCGTGCCTGCGTACTTTGTGCAGAACACCTACCGCTAGGGCCTAGACCCGTTGTCCAGGCGCATTCGCAGGCTCGCATATTAATCGCGGGTCAAGCGCCTGGCAGAAAGGTTCACGAAACGGGTATTCCGTTTAACGATGCTAGTGGCGATAGGCTGCGCGCATGGTTGGGTATCTCGCGTGAGGTGTTTTACGACCCCAAGCAAGTTGCTATTCTGCCTATGGGCTTCTGCTTTCCGGGAACGGGCAAGTCTGGAGATTTGCCGCCCCGGCCCGAATGTGCGCCAGCGTGGCGGGCAGCGTTGCTGTCGCATATGCAGGACATCAAACTCACCTTGGTCATCGGCCAATACGCACAGGCTTATCATCTGCCAAATGAAGCTACATCAGTCACTGAGCTGGTTCAGGCATGGCGGAAGTACTGGCCTCACACGGTTCCATTACCTCATCCAAGCCCGCGTAATAACCTGTGGCTCAAACGCAATCCATGGTTCGAAGCAGAACTCATTCCGGTCCTGCAAACTCGAGTGTTGGAAGTGCTTGAGCATGGTTCGTGAGGTAATGATTTTCTTAAACTAATTTATATTCGATTTATTGTTGCCAGAAACCATAGCGGGTTCTAGCTACCCTGTATTTGTTAGTTGCATGACTAAAGCGAAGGCAGGTGCCAACTTATGCTGTATTCGTAAAAGTCATGGAAGCAGGGAGTTATTGAATACTCCCAAGACGACGGTCAGCACCATTGACACCTCGATGGCACAACAGCATATTGCGGAGTATGCTGTTGTGCCATCGCGGTACAGTGTGGCGTCTAATTTGCAGCCTCAGTTCTGGTCGCTGAATCCAACCGATACATGCGTGCCGTCGCAGAAAGGTTTGTTCTGCGATGCCCCGCAGCGACACAAGGTCATGCGGTTACGTACTTCGTATTCAAAGCCATCGGCGCCGATCAGTTGTACGCCGCCACGCAACCATATCGGTCCGGAGCATCCTTTGACCGGGTCTTCAATCAGGCTTATCGATGGCTCATACTTAGGCTCGATAGCTTTGCCGGTCTCGTTGTCCCAAGCCACCAGGCGCCCCGAAGGGCAGTAGCAGGTTTGGCTGACGAAATGCTTGCCCGCTGACGGGTTGTCTGTTTCGCTGACGAGATTCCACACCTGCCCATTGGGGTCGCAAAAACGTGCAAACGCGCATAAGTGCTCGACGTCTGTCAATGACATGGTCGGGCCTCGTATCACTTTTGCCTGCTCGAGATACGGTTGGCGGCTTGCGGTTTCGCTGCCGTCGAATCCAGCTTGCATATGTGAGCCATCGCAAAATGGTTTGTTGCCGCTGTGGCCGCAGCGGCACAGCGCGTATTGCTCCTGAGAGGGGTATTGCTGCCCTTGCTCCCACTTAACCGACTCGTCGGCGCCGTTTGTGCCGATGCTCTCCTTGCTTAAAGGCACACCTCCCGAGACAATATAGGGGCCGTTCTTTAAGATTTTTACTTGTGCGTTGATGGATTTATTCTGTGTCATCTGAGGTCTCCAGTTGAGTGAAATTAAAAGTCCCGCCTAAGAACTCAAACCAGACGCTGCCTGCTTTGAGTCGATCCCTATATAGATTTGTAATCAATGTAATATAGCAAAGTATATATCTATAGTAGATATATTTGGAGATCGCTTATACAGTTAGGGGTCTAAAAGTATATCGCGTCATTTTAAAAACATTCTAGATGAAGATGTTTAAATGGGAGTTAGCTTAGTTGGGCTCACAGCCAATTTTGACTTTTAATGAATTAGCGGTAATTTGCCAAAACCAGGCATTAGAGTCAATCTAGCTAATTTAAATTTGTAGTTGCAAATACAAAGGTATTGAATGTGCTGTCTGGCATCCGATTATAAATAATCATTAGTTGTACGTGGGTAGTTTCAGCCGAGTTGGACTTAAGCTTGCCTTGCAGCATAAAGTTTGCTGATGCACTTTCTTGCGATTCTTTTAGCTTGGTTTGAAAGTCCTGAAGACTAGGCTCATCAAGTAAATCTTCTATTCTCTGATTTGAAAGCTCTGCAATACTGCATTTCACCAATTCTGCAAATTTGGCATTTACATGTAAATGCCCGCTACTTGTTTTGCAATATGCGATACCAATTAGCGGTTGCTTAAATATGAAATCCCACTGATCTACGATTGATTTAAGTGACTTTTCAATGTTTTTAAGTGTAGTGATATCCTGGTTTACTTCGATGGCACCTATAATTAAGTTATGCTCATCTAAAAGTGGGATAGCCGACATTATGATTGTTCGTTGCTCGCCGTCAAAAGCCTCAATATTGACAATCTCGCCGTGGCTAACCTCGCCGTGTTTTACAGCGCGCGCAAGTGTCCAACCTTCGCTGCCTATAGCTTTACCAGTACCTTCCCACCAACCCTTGTATTCGCCATATTGTTCAAGTTCTACGAGTTTAGTGCCACCCCAAATACGTTCCGCCTCAGGATTGGCCATTGCAATGCGACCATTCTGATCGGCAATCCACAGGCCAACAGGAATAGTTTCGATAACCTTACGCATAACGTATTCACTTTTCTCCAAAGCTTCCCGCATATGCTTGCGCTGGGTAATGTCGATACTGACACCAATCATTTTCAATGGGCGTTCTTGTGCGTCAAATAACAATCGGCCTCGTGATACAAACCAGCACTCGTCTTTACTGTTAGCAGCAGGTAGATGAAAGTCCCACTCCTGCGCCAACTCACTGCTGGTGAATTTCGCCACTAGAGCTTCAATATTTAATTTCTCAAAAGGCAGCAAGTTGGAGCGCACCCCTTCAATATTTTGCCCGAATATCTGCTCGCTGTTAGATGATGCGGTGAGCTCATCCGTTAGCACACTCCATTCCCAAGTGACAATGCGTGCCATATCCTGAGCAAGATTCATGCGTGCCTCATTCTCCATGATCTCGGCAAGGTACTTGCGGCGCTCAACTGCTACAGAATCATTGGCAGGAACACTTTCTTGTAGGCTGGCAATTGCCTCGTCTCCATAACGCAGCCAGATCCAGTTGACTTCAAGAAAATTGGCTAGTGCACGCAAATTCTCATATTCAATTTCCCCGCCGCGCGTCCAGCGGTGCACTGAGGGAATTGAGAGGTTAATGGCGTTTGCCACCTCCTTTAGGGTTAGTTGTTTTTGTTCTAACAACGTTTTAAGGCGCAAGGGGAATGTATTTTTCTTCATTGGCAGCTAATTAAGTTTCTGATTATACAAGTATAAAAAGTTATGGCTTATAGGCAAAGATTTCATAACATCATTGGGTTTTATTAATTTAATAATGATTCTAGCACGCATGGCTAAATCTACTTTTAGTTTAAATTATTAGTTACTAACTAATAATTTACTTGACAGCTAAATTTATTGAGAATATAACAGCACAATATTCCTCATAGTTAATTAAGTTTCATTTTGTGGAGGATATTTAAAAGCTAGCACTAGTCAATTTTGGGAGAAGCAAGATGAGCACAATCAGTTCAGATATAGCGGTAGGAGATGATGAGGTAAGCACAAGAGATGTATCCAATTATTCAACTCAGGATGGTGGCTTGCATCGAACGATAAGCTGGAAGGGCGCGTTCTGGGCGGCCAGCGGTGTTCCGGCGTTGGTGCTTTTCAATATAGGGGCTTTGGCAAGCACGGTAGGTCAACCTGCTTGGATAATTTGGGTGTTGTCGATACTAATGGGGTTTGCGCAGTGTTTTACCTATGCGGAAATTGCCGGGCTGTTCCCACATAAATCGGGCGGAGCTTCGGTCTATGGTGCAATTGCCTGGGTACGTTATAGTAAATTTATCGCGCCGATTTCTGTATGGTGCAACTGGTTCGCCTGGTCTCCGGTGTTGGCACTTGGCACATCTCTCGCTGGTGGCTATATCCTGACATCGCTGTTTCCAGCGGATGCAGCTATAAACACATGGTCATTGATACTGTTCCATTTAGACTTCATCCAGGATGGACTAACATTAAGAATTAACTCCATTGCTATCTTAGGTTCGATTCTGCTGCTGATTGCTTTTGCTATTCAGCATCATGGCGTTTCCAAAGCGGCAAAAATGCAGATGATCCTTGGAATCACTTCATTACTCCCATTAATGCTTATCGGTATTGTTCCATTCATCACTGGCGACATGCCTAGCACGCAATTCTTTCCGCTTTTGCCTTTGGCGCATGATGCGATAGGCAATGTTACATTTGGCAGTTACAACATGGCTGGCGTGACCCTGATTGCTGGCGGTATGTTTATTGCCGGATGGTCAACCTATGGCTTTGAGACAGCAGTGTGCTATACCAGTGAATTCAAAGACCCAAAAAAGGACACTTTCAAGGCGATTTTTTATTCAGGCTTGTTGTGTATCGCAGTATTCACACTGGTGCCATTGGCATTTCAGGGGCATTTGGGTCTTGGTCATCTGGTCACTCCAGCGGTAGTCGATGCTAAAGGCGTTGTGACGACCGCAGCGGTGTATAGCGGCATGCTGGATCCAGGTTTGTATGACGGTACCGGCGTTGGTGTGGTTCTAGCAAAAATGGTTGGAAACGGTGCCGTTATCACGAATGTCATCGTAGCCATGCTGGTATTGTCTTTGATGCTGGCAGTAATGACTTCTATGATGGGCTCATCACGCACGCTCTACCAAGGATCTGTTGACGGCTGGTTACCAAAATATCTTTCACATGTTAATGAACACGGTGCACCGACCCATGCAATGTGGACTGATCTAACTTTCAATTTAGTTCTGCTCTTGCTATCAAGCAATATTCTTCTGTTAGCAATTGGTAACGTTGGGTATCTCATCTTTAACTTCCTTAATTTGCAATCTGGTTGGATTCATCGCCTTGATCGTGGTAGTTGGGCGCGTCCTTATAAAGCAAAAACCTGGTTGATTGCACTTGGAGCCTTATTTGGCTTCGTTAATTTGGCATTCATGGGTATGGGCGCTGATATCTGGGGTCCAGGTACATTGCGTAACGGGCTCATATTCACCTCGTTTATCGTACCTGTTTTCCTGTATCGCCACTATGTACAGGATAAAGGCAAATTTCCAGAGGAGTTCGCCAAGGATATGCATCTGGAGGACGGAGTTAAGACACACGGAGGCTGGCTACCATTTGCGGCACTGTTACTGGCAGTAGCTGTGGTTTGGGTAACCCACAGTATTGCGGTATTGCCATAAGCGTTAATTTTTAGATATGGCATTGGCTGACCAAAAGCCAATGCCACAACATTTCCTGATTCTAGAAAGAATGGATGGACTATATGAATTTCGAGAAATTAAAGCATTATCAAAAAGTACAGGATGCTGCCCGCTACACGCTGGATGCTATCGTTGAATTTATTAAGCCTGGGGTGAGCGAAATTGATCTTGTCAGAAAGTGTGATGAGTTACAGCACAATGCAGGTGTTGACGGATATTGGTATAAATCACTCCCGGCTCTCGTTCTAGCCGGCGATCACACTACTCTTGCCATATCGTCTACCCCATATATCCCAAGTGATACGCCAATACAAGAAACCGATTTAGTCACAATAGACTTGAATCCATCAATAGCCGGCTATTGCGGTGATTATGCGCGAACTTACTATGTTGAAGCAGGGGTGGCTAGGCGCACACCATTGTGTGATAAGGAGTTTTTAGCTGGCGCACAAGCACAAGAGTATCTGCATGCCAAGCTAATGCAGGTTGCTGATATGCAGATGACCTTTAACGATCTATATCAAATCATGCACGAAGATATCGATCAACTTGGTTTTGAACAGTTAGATTATCTTGGGCATGGCGTTCAGCAAGACATGGAACATTTGGATTTCATTGCACCTAATATCACACGTACACTTGGCGAGGTCGGCTTGTTCACGCTCGAACCCCAGATTCGCTTAATAGGTGGGCGTTATGGGTTCAAACATGAAAACATTTATTATTTCAAAGATAAAGCCTTGCATGAGTTGTAGGCAGTAATCACTAAAGTTGATTTTCAGCTGATTGAAAGTTAACTAATGAGATTGATCTTATTGATTAGTTACACGCGGCAGGGCATTTAGAAATAGCTACGATTGAACTGCGTTCTGTGCAATAAAAAAAGGGTTAACCTAAGTTAACCCTTTTTTATTTAACACACTATTTGGTGCGCCCGGAGCGATTCGAACGCCCGACCCCTTGGTTCGTAGGGGGGTTGTCTGGAAATAATATTTTTAATATCAATTACTTACAACGTCTGCGATTTTTAATTTTGAGCTGTATTTAGCCACAATATCATCACGCTAAGTGGTGTTTTGTGACGATTTCCCTACAGGGAAAATATAGCACTTGTAGTCAGTATGTCATTTTAATGGGAATGAATTAAGTCGCGCTGCTTACTCAAGCACCGTTTCACACGCTCCAGAAGGCTGTCATTTGCACCAAAGTGTTTAACAATATCTATTAAGTTTTGAGTAATCTTAGTCTCTATGTTCTGAATGATATTTTCAGCATCTTTATTATTTATCCCAAAGTGAGGCGATGCCTCTTTAGCCAATTTTATGCTTGAGTTGTTGTTGCCCAAAATAATAGCAAGTTCTTGATATCCAGTATTTGTAAGTTGCATGACTAAATCGAAGGCAGGCGCCAATTTATATTGACCCTGACCAACATGAAGAACACCGTGATTTTTTACATGATCATCTGTGTTATCAATAAAGAGATTAAATATCATCCGTCTGTAAAGCTGATTTAAGTCATGGGTTGGGTTTACCGATATGCGGCGTAAAGTTTGGGCAAGCTCTACATAACTGCCGCCATTGCTTTCATATGGAACATTTAATATGGCCGAAGCTGAGAGATAATGGATGCGGCGCTCATTTGCAATATTGTCTTCACGATCAAAGCGCATGGTTAATATTGCATGACCACGGTTTATTTTTTCTAAGCGCGACGGTGAAGCCTCAATTCCACACATTTCAGCCAGCTTAAGTATGCTTGCCTCAAGTAGTTCAACGTCATGATCGTCGCCTTGTGCAGGGAACTTGGCAATCCACCTTCGGTTATCATGAATGAATGTAGCCTTAGGTCTTGCTCCACCTAAGGTGCCACCTTTTTGTAGCAGGCGCCGCATCTCTGGGCTAATTTCCATGGATAATTCAAGTCTATTCACAGCTTCTGACATTTGCTCCAATGTCACCAAATCCACTTCCATATTGGCAATTTCAATTGGGAGGGATTCAGAAAATACCATCGCGCCAACACGATCAGCATTTGTCATGAGTAGCGCGTCAATATCATCTAGCGTTTTTCCATATTGCGCTTCGAGTACTCTACGACCCCAGCTGTCCGGCAGGGCGTCACGGAAGGTAAGCGGTAATACGCCACCATCTCGTATTCGGCGTTCAGTAAGCACCATAGGTGCTGTACTGAATGGCAAATAATCATTATTGAGTGGAATAGCGTTCGGCAGAGCTAAATATTGATTTCCATAAGCAAACTCACCAGACTCAACAACGCCCCTGCGTAACAGTTTAAGTAAGCCAACTGATGTGGCGTCTTTGCCTGACTCTAATGCTAAACCTACATAAATTTTTCGATCAGAAGTCACGCTCGTCCTCACTGATTACCCCAGGCAGGTTCTTTTTAACTGACTTTCTCACACGCTTTATTGCATTCAAGTTCATTGGCACTGGAGCAACACCATCTAATGAGTCTATTCGACCAAATAACCACAAAGCATTTGAAGACGCTACGAAGGGCATATTGATACTTCTTT
>JAZJZG010000037.1:0-30886 GCA_040389995.1 Pseudomonadota bacterium
ATGCCGGCAGAACTCGAGGGCTTCTCGCTGTGATTAAGGGCGTGAAGAATGCGCCCACTAATAAAGAATCGCCGTCTCTAAAAGAATTGCCCCTTAAAAAAGCGTCTCCCATAAGCGCAACTAAGTCAGAAAAGTATTCATCCAAAGTGTCAACGTTAAGCTCAAATTTATCAGAAGTATCAGACGCAAATATCCATATCACGGTTTTGTTGGATGAGGCTGTGCAGGCTCTGGCAATAAAACCTAATGGCATTTACGTGGACGGTACATTTGGTCGCGGCGGGCATTCTAAAAAAATATTAGCGGCTTTGGGTGTGCATGGTCGCTTGATTGCGTTTGATCGGGATTTAAGCGCGATTGCATCCAGTAAAGCCATCAACGACTCGCGTTTTAGCATGGTGCATAGCCATTTTGCCGCTATGCAGGCGGAGTTGACTAATCTAGGTGTTACAAAAGTTGACGGCATCTTGCTGGATTTAGGCATTTCATCGCCGCAAATCGATGATGGCGAAAGAGGTTTTAGTTTTAGGTTTGATGCGCCTTTAGATATGCGTATGGATCAAAGTAGTGGGCAAACAGTGGCAGATTATCTGGCCATTGCAACAGAGCAACATTTAGCGGAGGTTATAAAAAATTATGGTGAAGAACGGTTTGCTAAGCAGATTGCAAGGGCGATTATTGCGGAGCGCAATGACGGGCGCGCCATCACCACTACTGGGCAGCTTGCCAAGGTCGTGGCAGGTACAGTCACGCGGTTTGAGCCTGGGCAAAACCCAGCCACGCGGACATTTCAAGCTTTACGGATTTTCATCAATCAAGAGCTTGAGGAGTTATCGCTAACTATGCCGCAGTGTTTGGCATTGTTGGCGCCGCAAGGTCGTTTGGCGGTGATTAGCTTTCACTCGCTGGAAGATCGTATTGTGAAGCAGTTTATTCGCGATCAGGCGAATCGCGATGACTTGCCCGCTAACTTTCCAGTACGTGCCGCCGAGTTGCCGCAGCCCAAGATGGTGGCTGTAGGTAAGGCCATTAAGCCAAGCGCTATGGAAATCAAGCGTAATCCGCGTTCACGTAGTGCGGTGTTACGTGTGGCAGAAAGAACGCACGTCGTATGACACGGCTAAATCTCATTTTGTTTTTTGCGCTGATATTTTCCGCATTGGGCTTGGTGAATGCGCAGCATAAAGCGCGCAACCTTTACATTGAGCTTGGGCAGCTTAGCCAAACTGCAAAACAGGCGGATCAGGAATATGGGCAATTACAGCTTGAGCAGAGTACTTGGGCGATGCATTCACGTATAGAGCAGATTGCTTCACAGCAATTGCAAATGCAGGTGCCAGATGCTAAACGCGTGCAGGTGGTTGTTAATAGTATGCCAAAAGGCGCTGTGCTTTCAGGATCGGCAGCTACCGATGCAGCACCACAAGACAATGCCCCTAAAGATATCTTGCTAAGTGATATCGAGCAAAAACCTCATGCGCCAAATCCGATTAAATTGCCGCAGCAGGCAAAACAACCGCAATCAGACTCTACCGCGGGAGTGGCGCAATAATGGCGGTTTACGCACCTGTGATAGTGAAATTACCAGCATGGCGTCGCCGTCTATTGTTGGTGGCGGTGCTATTGGGATTTGCCGCATTGCTGGGGCGCGGCCTTTATTTGCAGAGTTTTCACAAGCGTTTTTTACAGGATAAAGGTGACGCACGCTATAGCCGCACACTGATTCTGCCATCACATAGGGGCAAGATTACCGATAGGTTTGGTGAATTGCTAGCGATTAGCTCACCTGTTGAGTCCGTGTGGGCAAGCCCGCCAGATGTGGAGATCACAGCGGCACAAACTAAAGAAATTGCTGCTTTATTGCAAATTAAAACTGAAGAAATCAGTAAAAAACTGGTCAATAGTGAACGTGGTTTCGTATATCTAAAGCGCAGGATATCACCTGAGCTGGCGGCAAAAGTGATGAAAGTGGGCGTACCAGGGATTTATTTGCAACGTGAGTATAAACGCTATTATCCAGCGGGGGATGTGACTGCGCATTTGGTAGGGTTCACCGGCGTAGACGATAAAGGCCAGGAAGGTTTTGAGTTGGCTAAGAACGCTGAACTGTCAGGCAAAGAGGGCAGTCGCCGGGTCATAAAAGATAGGTCAGGCCACATTATTGAGGATTTACAGGCGGTACAAGTGCCGCAGGACGGCCATGATGTGATGCTGTCTATTGACCGTAGAATTCAGTATTTAGCGCATCGTGAGTTAGTAAAAGCGGTAGAGGCTAATAAAGCAGTTGCGGGCGCAGTTGTTGTATTAGACGCTAAAACTGGCGAAGTGCTGGCTATGGCTAACGTGCCGACGTATAACCCGAACAATCCAATCAATATTCAAGGCAAATCACGTAATCGCGCAATTACAGATACATTTGAGCCTGGATCTACCTTAAAACCAGTCATTGCTGGAGCTGCTTTAGAGTCAGGTCAGTATCAGTTCGATACTAAAATTCAAACTTCACCCGGCTATATGAGTATAGGCCCGGCAACGATACATGACACTCATCCGCAAGGGCTTATAACGGTTGCACAAGTGATACAGAAGTCTTCCAATGTGGGCGCTTCTAAAATTGCGCTAAGCCTGGACAAGCAGTTTATGTGGAATGTTTACAATGAACTGGGCTTAGGCCGCACGGCTGGCATTGGCTTCCCGGGGGAAGCTTCGGGTAAATTACGGCCGTACAAAACATGGCGCCCAATTGAGCAGGCGACGATGTCCTTTGGGCATGGCATTAGCGTGACCTTGTTGCAGTTGGCTAGGGTTTATACCGTATTCGCAAACGAAGGTGAGTTACGTCCTATATCGTTATTAAAATTAAATGATGTGCCGGTCGGGCAGCAGGTATTTTCCGCCGCGACTGCAAATCATGTGAAAGACATGCTGGAAATGGTGGTGCAACCTGGCGGCACCGCAGTCAAAGCGCAAGTGTTGGGCTATCGGGTAGCAGGTAAAACCGGCACAGCGCATAAAGTAGGTGCGCACGGCTATGAAGAAAAGAAATATGTCGCTTCATTTGTCGGCTTTGCCCCAGCATCGAATCCACGTTTCATCATTGCCGTTATGATAGATGAGCCTAATAACGGCCAATATTATGGCGGTACAGTAGCCGCGCCGGTCTTTAGCTTGATTATGGCAGATGCGTTACGGATGTTTGCCGTGCCACAAGACGCGCCGGATAACAATGTAGTGATTCCACAGAATGATGAAGACGTTAAGGAGGGTATGTGAGCATAACTCACTCTCTAGATGTCTCATCGCTAGGTCTTGGGGCATTACATGCATCGTTTACAGCGATTACTGCAGATAGTCGTCAAGTGCAGGCTGGCTCACTATTTTTAGCCTATCCCGGCGCGCAAAATGACGGTCGTCGTTATATTGCGCAAGCCATCCAGGCCGGTGTAGCAGCGGTGGTGTGGGAGTCAAATGATTTTAGCTGGCATGCGGATTGGCAAGTACCTAATGTCGGTGTGCATGACTTAAAACAGCAAGTAGGGCAAATTGCGGCTGAGTATTATCAGCAACCATCAGACCAGTTGACTATGATAGGCGTGACCGGCACCAACGGCAAAACCTCTGTGAGCCAATGGCTGGCGCAGTGTTTAACGATATTGGGCAAGAAGACCGCCGTATTGGGCACAATAGGCAATGGTTTTTTAAATCAGCAAGATAGCTTGAATGAGGCAGCAAACACCACGCCAGATGCCATATTGCTACAAGGTATGCTGGCTGATTTTGTGGCGCAAAAAGCAGATGCGGTGGTGATGGAAGTTTCTTCACATGGCTTAGATCAAGGCCGTGTCAATGGCGTGGCGTTTGATATCGCAATACTTACCAATCTGAGTCGTGACCATCTGGATTATCACCTGAGCATGGAGGCCTACGCTGCTGCCAAGCAAAGACTGTTCGATGGGGATAGTCTAAGCGTTGCCATCGTCAATGCCGATGATCTCTTTGGCCAGACTATTATCCGTAGCCTTAAAAGTAGGAACAAACCTTGCATAAGCTATAGCATGCGACACGGTAAAACTACTTTAGGTGTCGATGACCTGGAGATTTACGCTACCGACTTGCAATTGCACGATGCCGGTTTAACGATGCAAGTAACAAGCTCACAAGGCGCGGCGTTATTGAATGCGCCAGTACTGGGTCGCTTTAATGCCTACAATATACTGGCGGTGCTGGCGACGCTATTGGCGCTGGATGTTAGTTTGGGTGACGCGGTTGCCGTGATAGCTAAAATCAAGCCGGTGTCAGGTCGCATGCAACAGTTTGGTGGTGGTGAACTGCCTTTAGTGGTGATTGACTATGCGCATACGCCGGATGCCCTGGAAAAAGTATTAAGCACATTACGTGAGCAATTGTCTGACACACAGTCCAGACTGATTTGCGTGTTTGGCTGCGGCGGTAATCGTGATGCCGGCAAACGCCCATTGATGGGCGCTGTCGCTAGTAAATTGGCAGACAAAGTGGTTGTGACTACGGATAATCCACGCAGCGAAGCGCCGTTGGCCATTATTGAGGCGATTACCCGTGGTATGACTACTAATTACTCTGTTGAGCTGGATCGCGCTCAGGCTATCAATATTGCGATTCAATCAGCAAGCCGCGGTGACATTGTAGTCGTGGCGGGCAAAGGTCATGAAAACTATCAGGAAATTTCTGGTGTAAAACATCCATTTGATGATGCACTTGTAGCTCAGGCTGCACTCAAACAATATTCATCGGCAGCTAATCTGGGAGGTGCCTTATGATGTTGTTATCAGAAGCTGCAAGCGCACTTAACGCTAGATTGATTGGTGCTGATGTCACATTTACCAGTGTCGGTGCCGATAGTCGCAATATCACGCCGGGCCAGTTATTTGTTGCGCTTAAAGGTGAAAATTTTGATGGTCATAGTTTTGCCGAACAAGCTATTCAGCAAGGCGCGGCTGCGGTATTGCTGGAAGATGAAACCGTAGACGTTGCGCCTGCACTATTAGTGCCAGATAGTTATCAGGCATTAGGTGAACTGGCAGCCTATTGGCGCAGCAAGTTTACTCTACCGTTAGCCGCTATTACCGGCAGCAATGGCAAAACCACAGTCAAAGAAATGTTAGCGGCTATTTTGCGTGCCGCTACCAATAATGCCGACCAAGTGCTGGCGACTGCAGGCAATTTAAACAACCACATAGGCTTGCCACTCACCTTGCTCAAATTACGCATGCAACATCGCTATGCCGTGGTTGAAATGGGTATGAACCACACGGGCGAAATTAGTTATTTATCTAAAATCGGTAAACCTACTGTGGCGCTTATCAACAATGCGGGCAGTGCACATGTCGGCGAATTGGGTTCTTTTGCAGCGATCGCACACGCCAAAGGTGAGATCTTTGATGGTTTGGCCGCCGACGGAATTGCCGTGATCAATATCGACGATGTCTTTGCGCCGCTTTGGCAAACTCTGGCCGGTGAGCGTAACACCATCACTTTTGGTTTGAAAAATAAAGCGGACGTATCTGCTAGTTACCAGTTACAAGCCAGTGCTAGTTTGCTTGATATGACAACGCCACAAGGTGCAGTTAGCGTGCATTTGCCGACACCGGGATTACACAATGTACTCAATGCCTTGGCTGCCACATCTGCTGCACTCGCTATGGGCGTATCGCTGGCGGATATTGCTACAGGATTAGAAAACTACGCTGGTGTAAAAGGGCGCTTACAAGCTCTGGCGGGCTTGCACGGGTCATTGGTAATAGATGATACCTACAACGCTAATCCTATGTCGATGAAGGCAGCAATCGATGTTTTAGTGGCTAAACCAGGTAAAAAAATACTAGTGCTGGGTGATATGGGTGAATTGGGTGCAAGCGCGGCTGAGTCGCATGCGGAGATTGGCGCTTATGCACAAGTTGCAGGGGTGGATGCACTGCTGACTTTGGGTGATTTGAGCGAACGGATGACACAGGCTTTTAACGCAGAAAAAGGTGTGCGGGCAAAACATTATTTGACTGTAGCAGCATTAACCACAGATTTAATCAAACAAATGCAAGCTGACACTACAGTATTGGTAAAGGGTTCACGATTTATGGCGATGGAGCACGTCGTAAACGAAATAACGCATAAAGCTGACCATAAGAACGGGGAGAGACACTAAATGTTACTAACATTAGCGCAATGGCTGGCAAGAGATATACACGGGTTTCATGTGTTCAATTACATTACACTACGTGCGGTGCTGGCGACACTCACGGCATTGACTATCTCATTTCTCGTTGGCCCAGCCTTGATTCGTAAGCTTACTTATTACAAAGTTGGCCAATCGGTAAGGGATGACGGACCACAAACGCATTTGGTCAAAGCGGGAACCCCAACCATGGGCGGCGCGCTGATATTGGTCGCCATTGCGATATCTACGCTACTTTGGGCCGATTTGAGTAATCGTTTTGTATGGGTAGTGTTATTTACCACTTTAGGTTTTGGCATCATCGGCTGGGTAGATGATTGGCGCAAAGTAGTGCATCGCAATCCTAAAGGATTGTCGGCAAAAGAGAAATATTTCTGGCAATCTGTCGTTGGCTTTAGCGTGGCAGTATTTTTACAGCAAACTGCGGTGGTTCCTGCTGAAACGACCTTATTGATACCATTCTTCAAAAGCTTAACGCTGCCATTAGGCGCATTAGGCTTTATTTTACTTACTTACTTGGTGGTGGTCGGCAGTAGTAATGCGGTGAATCTAACCGACGGTTTAGATGGTTTAGCCATTATGCCAACGGTGATGGTCGCTAGTGCATTAGCTATTTTTGCTTACGTCACCGGGCATTTTTATTTCTCAAGATATTTAGGTATTCCTTACGTACCAGGCGCGGGTGAGTTGATGGTGTTTTGTGCTGCCATGGCTGGCGCTGGCCTGGGTTTTTTGTGGTTTAACGCCTATCCGGCAGAAGTATTTATGGGTGATGTAGGTGCGCTGGCGCTGGGTGCGGCACTGGGTATAGTAGCCGTTATCGTCCGGCAAGAAATCGTATTGTTCATTATGGGCGGTGTATTTGTGGTGGAAACCTTTTCAGTCGCTGCACAGGTGCTGTATTTCAAATATACCAAACGTAAAACCGGTACAGGTAAGCGCATCTTTTTAATGGCGCCTTTGCATCACCACTATGAACAAAAAGGTTGGAAAGAAACACAGGTAGTAGTGCGCTTTTGGATTATCACCATGATGCTGGTGTTGGTTGGCTTGTCAACCCTGAAATTAAGATAGCAATTTAACTAGATAAACATTGATGAAATTAGAGCTTAAAAATAAACGTGTATTGGTGCTAGGCCTTGGTGAAACAGGCCTATCAGTCTTGCGCTGGCTGCATGCGCAAGGCGCACGTTTATCTGTGGCCGACACGCGTGAAAAACCGCCCGGCATAGAGGCACTTAAAGCTGAGTTACCACAAGTCAGTATTCATACCGGAGCATTTAAAGCTTCTATATTTGCCGAGTTGGATTTGATTGTTGCAAGCCCCGGTGTGCCACTTAGCGAGCCAGAGATTCAGGCAGCAATCAGTCGTGGTATTAACGTGGTAGGCGATGTTGAATTATTCGGGCAGTATCGCCCAGCCAGCGCTAAGGTCATTGCGATTACTGGTGCCAATGGCAAGACAACCGTAACGACCTTAGTGGGTGAAATGTGCAAAGCGGCGGGTTTAAAAACCATCGTTGCAGGCAATATTGGCTTACCCGTATTAGATGCATTAAGCATGGAAGCCCCGGATGTCTATGTGTTGGAACTGTCTAGTTTTCAGCTTGAAACTACCAGTAATTTGCATATAGATGCTGCCACCATGCTGAATTTATCTGAAGACCACATGGATAGATATGCCAGCTTTCAAGATTATGCCATCTCAAAAGCCCGGGTTTTTTACAACGCAACGCTGCAGGTGCTAAATCGTGATGATGCATGGAGCATGATGATGGCGCGCGCTAAATTAGCACAAGTGACATTTGGATTGTCTGCGATTACTGCAGAAAACGGCGATAGCGCAAGCGCTTATGGCTTGCAAGAGCGGGATGGTGAAACTTGGCTGGTGGATGGTGAAAAAGCGCTTATCAATCTACGGGACTTAAAAATCGTAGGTTTGCATAACGCTGCCAATGCATTAGCCGCTGTCGCGCTATGCCGTGGAATAGGGATTGATTATGTGCCTATCATTCAAACGCTATATAACTTCAAAGGCTTGCCACATCGCGTGGAATGGGTTGCCAATATTGACGACGTGGATTATTACGATGATTCAAAAGGGACTAATGTCGGAGCTACTTGTGCAGCGCTGAACGGATTGCCACAAAAATCCATATTGATCGCTGGTGGCGATGGCAAAGGTCAGGACTTTACGCCGTTAGCAGATGCGGTAGCTGAGAATGCACGTGCAGTGGTGCTCATAGGTCGCGATGCACCATTGATTGAGGCGGCATTGCTGGCAACAAATATCCCTTTGTATCAGGCGGTCGATTTGCCGGAAGCGGTCAATATCGCTAAAAAGCTTGCCCACTCCGGCGATGCAGTGTTGCTGTCGCCTGCTTGTGCGAGCTTTGATATGTTCAAGAACTATGTACACCGTGCAGAAGTATTCGTCAGCAGCGTCTTGAACCTAAAAGACAGTGCCGGCTTAAAAGCATACTCAAGGGAGTCTGCATGATTACCGCAATGCTGAATCGCGAGCGTATTAATTCACCTAATTATGACCAGGGCTTGCTCTGGGTCGTGCTGTGCTTATTGGGCATAGGTCTAGTCATGGTCTATTCAGCGTCTATTGCGATTGCTGAGGCAGATAAAGGTGTGGGCCACAACAGTAGTTATTACTTGGTGCACCAAGCCATATTTATGGTGGTGAGTGTGATTGCAGCGTTTATGGCATTCAATGTGCCTATCGCTTGGTGGCAAAAAATGGCGCCGTATTTATTTTTAGTGGGCTTGGCTTTGTTAGTGCTGGTGCTTATTCCTGGCATCGGCCTTAAAGCTGGCGGTAGCCGCCGCTGGCTGAGATTGTTCGTGATCAATCCGCAACCTTCCGAGTTTATGAAGTTATTTGCCGCGATGTATGTGGCAGATTACACGGTGCGTAAAGCTGCCGTAATGGATAGCTTCAGGCACGGTTTTTTCCCTATGCTGATGGTGATGCTGGTCGTGGGCGGGTTGTTGTTACGTGAGCCGGATTTTGGCGCCTTTGCCGTGATTGCCGCAATCTCAATCTCGATTTTATGGCTAGGCGGCATTAATGGTCGCATTTTTGCCGGCTTGCTGGTGTTGCTGGTGGTGGGATTCATTTTCTTGATTTGGAGCTCACCTTATCGCCTTGAGCGCGTCATTGGTTTTATGGATCCATGGGCTGACCCGTATGGCAAAGGTTATCAATTGTCGCACGCGCTCATCGCCTTTGGCCGTGGTGAATGGTTTGGCGTAGGGCTTGGTGCCAGTGTGGAGAAATTACTTTATTTACCAGAAGCGCATACCGACTTTTTATTGGCAGTGATTGCAGAAGAGCTTGGCTTTGTCGGCGTATTGACAGTAGTCGGACTGTTTTCATGGATAGTGCTGCGCTCTTTTGGCATAGCCAAGGAAGCGATTGCTAATGAGCGCTATTTTGCTGCTTTGCTGGCACAAGGCTTAGGCGTATGGATGGGCGTGCAGGGCATTATCAATATGGGTGTGAACATGGGCGTACTGCCGACCAAAGGTTTGACCTTACCTTTACTGTCATTTGGCGGTAGCGGCATTTTGGCGAATTGTGTTGCGATGGCGATATTACTCAGAATTGATTTTGAGAATCGCAGATTGCAAAAAGGATTGCCGGCATGAGCAAAACCCTAATGGTCATGGCAGGCGGTACGGGCGGACATGTATATCCAGCAATGGCCGTGGCTGACTACTTAAAAGCGCAAGGCTGGAACATCGTTTGGTTATGCACAGAAGGCGGCATGGAAAATCGTTTGATTGCAGCTAAAGACTATCAAAAAGCTATGATCACCATGCGTGGCGTACGCGGTAAAGGCTTGTTGGGCTGGCTGTTGTTGCCCGTTAAGTTGATTGTCGCTTTAGCACAGTCATACAAAGCAATCGCCAAATTCCAGCCGAATCTGGTGTTAGGCATGGGTGGATTTGCAGCATTCCCAGGCGGCCTGATGGCGTGGTTTGCAGGTAAGCCGCTGGTAATTCATGAGCAAAACTCTGTTGCAGGTTTAACCAATAAAACTTTAGCGAATTGTGCAAAAAGAGTCTTGGTGGCATTTCCAGCAGCATTTGGCAGTAAAGCGCTATTAGTTGGTAATCCAGTACGTGCAGAGATTACACAGATCGTACCGCCAGCAACCAGATTGCAGGCACATACAGATGCACTACGTTTATTGGTGGTTGGCGGCAGCTTGGGGGCACAAGCCTTGAATGAGGTCTTGCCTAAAGCTTTGGCAGCAATGCCGGTAGAAAATCGTCCGCAAGTCGTGCATCAGGCAGGTGAAAAACACATCGCTACGTTACAGGCCAATTATCAGGCGGTAGGCATCAATGCAGATGCAAGGGCTTTTATTCAGGATATGGCGGCGATGTATAGTTGGGCCGATATTGTTATTTGTCGCGCCGGTGCGCTGACTATTGCGGAGGTTTCGGCAGCCGGCATCGCGAGTGTATTGGTGCCTTTCCCACATGCGGTGGATGACCATCAAACCTCTAATGCGCATTATTTATCTGATGCGGGCGCAGCGATATTGATACCGCAAACAGAATTTACCGTGACAAAGGTAGTGGCGTTATTGCAAGGGTTAACACGTAAGCAATGTTTAGACATGGCGACTAAAGCGCGCGCTTTAGGTAAGCCTGACGCAACGGTTGATGTTGCCAACATATGCATGGAGCTTGCAGCATGAAACATAAAGTCAAAAATATACATTTTGTTGGTATTGGCGGTTCCGGTATGAGTGGCATTGCCGAGGTGCTGATTAACCTGAACTTTACCGTGACAGGTTCGGATTTAGCCAAGAATGCAACCACTAGGCGCCTCACTGAGTTTGGCGCCAAGGTCTATCAGGGCCATGCCACTGAGCACCTAGGTAATGCGGATGTAGTGGTGGTATCCAGCGCGGTGAATGAAGAAAATCCGGAAGTGATTGCTGCCCGAGCGAAAAAGATTCCTGTGGTGCCACGGGCGTTGATGTTGGCTGAGTTGATGCGTTTTAGACAGGGTATTGCCGTTGCCGGTACGCATGGCAAAACGACGACCACCAGCTTAATCGCCAGTATCTTGGCAGAGGCTGGCATGGACCCGACTTTTGTGATTGGCGGCAAGCTGGAAGCGGCTAACGCTAACGCCAAGTTAGGTACAGGTGAATATATTGTGGCGGAGGCAGACGAATCGGATGCCTCATTCTTGCATCTAACGCCAGTAATGGCCGTGGTCACAAATATTGACCAAGACCATATGGATACCTACGAACATAGCTTTGAAAAACTTAAAAGTGCGTTTGTGGAATTTCTGCAGCAATTACCTTTTTGGGGCATGGCGGTGGTGTGCATAGACGATGCCAACATCCGCGAGATTTTGCCGCGCGTGACTAAGCCGGTGATGACTTATGGTTTTAGCGAAGATGCACGTATCCGGGCAACAAATGTGCGTGCCGATGACGGCAAGATGCATTTCACGGTGGCGCGTATCAACGGTGTGACCACTAAATTTGACGTGACTTTGAACCTGCCGGGGAATCATTATGTATTGAATGCACTGGCGGCCATTGCGATTGCCAGCGAGTTAAATGTGCCAGATGCAGCGATTATTAAAGCGCTTAAAGAGTTTAAAGGGGTCGGTCGCCGCTTTGAGCGTTACGGTGAAATCAACGTAAATGCCAATAAGGAAGGTACTTTTACTCTGATTGATGATTACGGACATCACCCGGTAGAAATGCAGGCAGTGATTGCCGCCGCAAGAGCCGCTTTTCCAGGTCGTCGGCTAGTCATGGCGTTTCAGCCGCATCGTTACACACGTACGCGCGATTGTTTTGAAGACTTTGTACGCGTCTTATCTGGCGCAGACGCAGTGCTGCTGACGGAAGTTTATTCAGCCGGTGAAGCGCCGATCGTCGCTGCGGATACACGCTCCTTGATTCGCTCGATTCGTATTGGCGGTAAGGTCGAACCATTGTTTGTGGAAACGACCGATGAGCTACCGCAAGCAATCTTGAATATTGCACAACCGAATGACGTAGTGATTGTGATGGGTGCAGGTTCCATAGGGCAAGTGGCGGCAAAGACCAAGCTTTTATCCGAAGGAGCGCAGCTAAATTGACGGTTAAGCAAGCATCAGGTGCCACCGGTAAGCTGCTGTTAAACGAGCCTATGGCACGTTATACCAGTTGGCGCGTGGGCGGTAAGGCAGATCGCTTGTATATTCCGGCGAGGCTGGATGATTTGTGCCAGTTTTTACAAAACCTGAAAAATGATGAGCCTGTATATTTCATCGGTTTAGGTTCAAATCTGTTAGTACGGGATGGCGGCGTGCGTGGCACGGTGATTTTGATGCATAACGTGTTAACCGATCTACGCGCCGAGGATGGCCTTATCTATGCGGAAGCCGGTGTGACTTGTGCGAAATTAGCAAAATTCTGCGCGAAAGAAGCCAAGCAGGGCGCAGAGTTTTTTGCCGGTATTCCAGGCACCTTAGGCGGTGCGCTTGCGATGAACGCTGGCTGTTATGGCACTGAGACTTGGAGCGTGGTGAATAGGGTGACTACCATCAACCGGCAAGGCCAGCTGAATACACGTGATGCGGCTGATTTTAGCGCGAGTTACCGTCATGTGGATATGCCAGTGGCTGATGAATGGTTTATTGCTGCATGGTTGAATTTAAAAGCGGGTGACACACATGAGTCCGCACACAAGATTAAAGAGTTGCTGGCACAACGCCTGGCTTCTCAACCGTTAAATTTGCCTAGCGCCGGTTCTACTTTCAGAAATCCAGACGGTGATTATGCTGCGCGGCTGATAGAGGCGAGTGATTTAAAAGGTTACATCATTGGCGGGGCGCAAGTATCTGAAAAGCACGCCAATTTTATTGTGAATATAGGCGGTGCGAATGCGCTGGATATTGAGTTGTTAATTAAACACATGCGTGAAACCGTATTGGCGAAATATGGTGTTGCGTTGCAGCAAGAAGTAAAAGTTATCGGTGAATATGAAGGTGAAGCAGAGTGGTGAGTATGCGTCTAAATAAAGATTTTGGAAAAGTTGCCGTATTAATGGGCGGTAATTCTGGTGAACGTGAAGTGTCGCTAAAAAGTGGCGGCGCGGTATTGGCTGCCCTGCAGGCACAGGGTGTTGATGCGCACGCGTTTGATCCACGTGAAAAACCTTTACATGATTTGGAAGTTTTTGATCGTGTATTCATTAATTTGCATGGTCGTTTCGGTGAAGACGGTTGCATACAAGGTGCGCTGGAAATGCTGCAAATTCCCTATACCGGTAGCGGTGTAATGGCCTCGGCACTAGGCATGGATAAATGGCGGACTAAACTGCTGTGGCGCGCGACCAATGTAGCCACGCCGGATTTTGCCTTAGTGACCGCCACTAGTGACTTTGCTGCGATAGAAGCCAAGCTCGGTTTGCCGTTATTTGTGAAGCCAGCCAATGAAGGTTCTAGTCTTGGTATTAGTAAAGTAAAAGAATCCGGTGGCTTGGCAGCTGCTTATCAGTTGGCGGCTGAAGCTGATCCGCTGGTGATTGCAGAGGCATTTGTGGGCGGTGGTGAATATACCGTAGGTATTATCGAAGACGGCGAGCACGGCTTTAAAGCTTTACCTGTTATCCGCATCGTACCGAAAAATGAATTCTATGATTACGAAGCGAAATATCTGCGTGACGATACAGAATACTTATGCCCATGCGGTTTAACGGCAGAAAAAGAAGCACAGATACAGCAGGAGGCACTGCAGGCATTTAATGTTATAGGCTGTAAGGGTTGGGGTCGTGTGGATTTTTTAATGGACGAAGCGGGTAAGCATTATTTTTTAGAGGTGAATACCAGCCCAGGCATGACAGATCACAGCTTAGTGCCGATGGCCGCGAAAGCGGCAGGTATTAGCTTTAACGAATTAGTGCTAAAGATTTTGGATACGGCAGATGTGGGATAAACCTACTTTATTGAATTGGATTGCCAACTTTTTGTTTGCGCTGAGTGTGGTAGCGATGCTCTACGCGGTTTTGTATGCCGTGGTGCATCTGCCGATATTCCCGTTACGAGAAGTGAAGGTGGAAGGTGAGTTAAACCATGTAAACCAGGAGCAGATCAGGTTGATAGTGGCTAAACATCTGAAAGGTAATTTCTTTACGCTGGATTTAATCAAAGCGCGTGATGCGTTTGAAAAATTGCCTTGGGCACGTAACGTCAGTTTGCGTCGCCGTTGGCCAGATAAATTAGAGGTGTTGATAGAAGAGCATCAGGCCTTGGCAAGGTGGGGAAGTATTGCTTTGGTGGATACGCATGGCGAGTTATTCCATGCGGCGTCGGGTAGTGATTTGCCGGTGTTTTATGGCCCTGGCGACGGCGTGATTGAAGTGGCCTCTCAATATGGCGAGTTTGGCAAGGAGTTAAAAGCTGCGAATTTGCAGATTGCCAGTTTGGCCCTTACACCGCGGCGTGCATGGCAAATTACCACCACTAACGGCATTGTTATTGAGTTAGGGCGGGTTGAAATGAATGCACGGTTAGAAAAATTTGCCAATGTATACAGCAGTACGCTGGCAGGATTGGGTAAGCAAATTACTTATGCCGATTTACGCTATCCGAACGGATTTGCAATACGTAAGCCAGTTGGGTCAGTCAACTTAAACAATGCAGTTAAAAAACAGACAGGGGCCGTGAGTTAACACGGGGGAGCTAGCGATGAGTAGAGTAAAAGAAGATAAGAATTTAATTGTTGGTTTAGATGTTGGTACATCAAAGATCGTCGCCATCGTTGCCGAGTTACAGCCTGAGGGCACGCTCAAGGTTATCGGGCTGGGGCAGCATATTTCACGCGGCTTGAAAAAAGGCGTGGTGGTTAACATTGAATCGACTATGCAATCCATACAGCGCGCACTGGAAGAAGCGGAGTTGATGGCAGATTGCAAAATCAATAATGTCTACACCGGTATCGCTGGCAGCCATATAAAAAGCTTGAATTCCCACGGTATGGTGAAGATTAAAGATGCTGAAGTGTCACAAATGGATGTCGATCGCGTGATTGAAACTGCACGTGCGATAGCCTTGCCGGCGGATCAGCAAATCCTGCATATCCTGACGCAAGAATTCATTATTGACGGTCAGGAAGACGTGCGCGAGCCGCTGGGCATGAGTGGTATGAAGCTGGAAGTCAAAGTACATATTGTGACGGGCGCAGTAGCGGCGGCACAGAATATAGTGAAGTGCATCAAGCGTTGCGGCATTGAAGTTAGTGATTTGATACTGCAGCCGCTTGCATCCAGTCTGGCGGTATTAACTGAAGATGAAAAAGAGTTAGGTGTTTGTTTAGTGGATATCGGTGGCGGTACGACGGATATTGCCGTATTTAAACAAGGCGCGATTCGCCATACCGCAGTGGTGCCAATTGCCGGTGATCAAATGACCAATGATGTGGCGGTAGCTTTTCGTACGCCTACACAGTCAGCTGAAGACATCAAAATCAAACATGGTTGTGCATTAAGACAGTTAGCCGATGCACGTGAAATCGTTGAAGTACCAGGTGTGGATGGTCGTGAGCCGCGTCAGCTATCAGTACAGACCTTGGCAGAAGTGCTAGAGCCACGCGTGGTTGAGTTGTATGAGTTGATACTGAATGAATTACGCCGTAGTGGCATGGAAGATATGATTGCCTCGGGCATCGTCATTACAGGCGGTTCATCCATGATGCGCGGCATGGTGGAATTAGGTGAAGAGATATTCCATATGCCGGTGCGCTTAGGTATGCCGCGCTATGTAGGAGGACTATCAGAGGTGGTGAGTAATCCACGTTACGCCACGGGAGTGGGACTGGTGTTGATGGGCAAACAGCAGTTAGAGCGGCATTTAAACGGACAAATGGAATCTAGCTCGTTCGGACGGCTGTTGGAGAAAATGAAGAGCTGGTTTCAGGGT
Source organism: Pseudomonadota bacterium (assembly GCA_040389995.1). GTDB lineage: Bacteria > Pseudomonadota > Gammaproteobacteria > Burkholderiales > Methylophilaceae > Methylotenera. Next base: position 16,164 of record JAZJZG010000037.1, read on the forward strand.
AATTTTTAAGCAGTAGTTTAGTGGTAAGGCATTAAAAGGGTAGACGTTAAATTAGTAGTTCCGGCAGAAGTAAATTGGCAATTGTGTAAGTTAAAAAGAGGAGACATCAAATGTTTGAAATTATGGAAAAAAGTTCTCAAGAAGCCGTTATCAAGGTCATTGGGGTAGGTGGTTGCGGCGGTAACGCGGTTGCACATATGATAGAAAAAAACGTAGGTGGCGTAGAGTTTATTTGCGCGAATACTGATATGCAGGCTCTTAAAAAGAGTCAGGCAAAAACGGTATTGCAAATGGGTATTGCCATGACTAAAGGCTTAGGCGCTGGCGCTAGACCAGAAATTGGCCGGAATGCTGCGCTAGAAGACCGTGATACTATCGCTGAGCTGATCGATGGCGCCGATATGCTGTTCATTACTGCCGGCATGGGTGGTGGCACAGGGACAGGCGCAGCACCAGTCATTGCACAAGTAGCGAAAGAAATGGGTATTTTAACAGTGGCGGTGGTGACTAAGCCTTTCTCTTTTGAAGGAAAACGTACTAAAGTCGCGACAGAAGGCCTTGAAGAGCTATCAAAATATGTAGACTCTTTGATCGTGATCCCTAACGAAAAGCTCATGGAAGTGCTGGGTGAAGATGTACCATTTCTGGAAGCGTTCAAAGCGGCTAATGATGTGTTGCATAATGCAGTGTCAGGTATTGCAGAGATCATCAATTGCCCAGGTTTAGTGAACGTAGACTTTGCCGATGTACGCACGGTAATGAGCGAAATGGGTATGGCGATGATGGGTTCAGCGATTGCCACTGGTCCAGATCGTGCGCGTATTGCGGCAGAACAAGCAGTGGCTAGCCCATTGCTGGAAGATGTCAACCTTGCCAATGCGCGTGGCGTTTTAGTTAATATCACGACTTCTAGTAATTTTAGAATGAAAGAGTATTACGACGTGATGAATACCATCAAAGCCTTTACCGCTGATGATGCTACAGTCATTGTCGGTAACGTGTTTGATGAAGCGATGGGTGACGGTTTGCGTGTAACGATGGTGGCGACTGGCCTGACCGGCTCACAACGCCGTCAACAAAAACCAGAGTTACGCGTAATGACGCAAGAAGTGGTGCGCAACGGTACGACTAACCAGCCTATGTTTGTCGGTGGCGCGATAGAGGATGATGCACCACAGGTGTTCGGTTCAAACAGCCGTCGTGCGCAAGTTGAAGCGATGAAAATGTCGGGTGTTGAAGAGTATGATATTCCTGCATTTTTACGTAAACAAGCTGATTAGTCATTAGTGACAGACTGATTATTGAGTTTATACGCCAGCTGATACTTACGGACTCTGTTTCAGGGTAGGGTTTAAATGTGTTATTATTCAACAGATTAGTAACTTGTATATGCGCAATCTGAATGTTGGATTGCGGAGTGTCGGTTTGCAGGTAAACAAAAGGTTTAGATAGGTAAATGTTAAAGCAACGTACATTAAAAAAAGCGATTAGCGCCACTGGCGTTGGGTTGCACAACGGCGAAAAGGTTACTCTTACCCTGCGCCCGGCTGCACCTGATACTGGTATTGTTTTCAAACGGGTTGATCTGCCTCAGCCCAATGAAATTGTGGCCACACCACATGCCGTGCATGACACGCGCATGTGTTCGGCACTTGAGGCCAATGGCGCGCGCGTTGCTACGGTTGAACACCTGATGTCTGCACTAGCAGGCTTGGGTATAGACAATGTTTATATTGATGTGGATGCCTCTGAAATACCGATTATGGATGGTAGTTCAGGTCCGTTTGTGTTTTTGCTGCAACAAGCAGGTATTACCGAGCAGTCCGCAGCTAAAAAATTCATACGGGTTAAAAAGACGGTTGAAGTGATCGAGGGTGATAAGTGGGTGCGTTTTGAACCCTATCATGGCTTTAAGGTTGACTTCACTATCAATTTTAATCATCCAGTATTTGAGCACTCTGGCAATAACGTCAAGATTGATTTTGCTGCCGATTCTTACATTAAAGAAATTAGTCGTGCACGTACTTTTGGCTTTATGCACGAAGTCGAATATTTGCGTTCTAACGGCTTGGCACGAGGCGGCAGTTTAGATAACGCGATCGTTTTAGATGAATACCGCGTGTTGAATACTGATGGCTTGCGCTACGATGATGAGTTTGCCAAACACAAGGTATTGGATGCGATTGGTGATTTGTATATGCTAGGGCATCCGATCTTAGGTGCTTTTTATGCGTATAAGTCGGGTCATGCGCTGAATAACCAGCTATTGCGTGCGTTGCTACAAGATGAAACGGCTTGGGAATACATTACTTTTGATAAAGTAGAAGATGCGCCGAATGAGTTTTTATCATTGGCTAATCAGTTAGCCGCTTAGGTTTAAATAGGCTAGCACTAAAGCTAGTCATGTCATATCAGAAAGGGGCGTACCGTGTTAATGATTCGCCTGTTGTTTGCTTTTTTAGCTATCACAGTACTGTCAAGTCAGGCTAACGCCTTATCCAATGACGCTTTATTCCAGCACGCACGGGATTCCTACGCGGCAAAAAATGAAATCGCTTTGGCAGAAGATGCCAGCCAACTCAGTGCGCAGCAATATTTACTGGCACCTTACGCCGATTATTGGCTGATGCTGCTTAGATTAGATCAAGCAGAAGACACCACCGTGGTGAATTTTTTAACTCAGTATACGGATATGCCATTTGCTGATCGCTTACGTGGCGAATGGCTAAAAAAACTGGGCAAGCAGCAAAACTGGTCTACTTTTTTTGAGCAATATGCTGACTTTAAACGTGAAGATGTTGCGGTGCAATGTTACGCGATGTTTGGCCATGTGCAATTGAACGATGCCGATGTGGCAGCGCAGGCCAAAACCTTATGGTTAACTACAGCCGATTTACCAAGCAATTGTAATCAGCTGTTTGATGCGCTGCAAAAAACCGGCGTGCTGTCTACGGATGATATCTGGGCAAAATTTAGACTGGCGCTGCAAGATGGCAAGTTGAGCTTGGCAAAGAATATCGCCGCACGCTTACCCAGCATAGATGCAGCTAGCCTAAAATTGCTGGATCGCGCCTATCAAACGCCGGAGTTGTTGTTAGACAAAAAATCCGTCTCATTCAGAACCCGCTTAGGTGCAGAAATTAACCTGTATGCGGTGGATCGTCTCGCACGTACAAAATTAGCTGTTGCCGTCAGTACTTATGGCAAAGTGCAAAGTCTATTTGACGCCAATAATCGCGCTTTTGGTTGGGGGCGTGTGGCTTATCACGCAGCACGAAGTCATGATGCTAATGCCTTAAGTTATTATGCTTTAGCTAAAGACGTCAATCTGGATAAAGAGCAGTTGGCATGGCAAGTGCGTGCTGCACTACGTGCCAGGAATTGGCTGGCTGTACAACGCGCCATAGCCGCCATGCCGCCTAAACAGCTTGAAGAAGGTGCGTGGCGTTACTGGAAGGCACGTGCTTTAAAAGAGCAAAACCAGATGGCTGAAGCTAACGCCATCTTGCTGCCACTGTCTAAAGAGCGCCATTATTACGGCTGGCTGGCCGCCGATGAGCTGGAAAGCGTAATCAGTAATCCAGCCGAAGATTACACGGTCAGCGATATTGAGATAACCGCAATAGCCAGTGAGCCGGCTATCAAGCGTGCGCTGGAGTTACAGCGTTTAGATATGCGCTGGGAAGCGAAAGCCGAGTGGGTATCTGCAACACGCAACTATGATGATAAACAGTTATTGGCCGCGGCTGAATATGCCATGCGACAAAAATGGTATGACATTGCGATTATCACAGCAGATAACACCAGGCAGGTACATAATTTTAATTTACGCTACCCTACGCCATACCGTGATTTGATTCGTCCTTCGGCGAGTGACGAGCATTTGGATGAAGCGTGGGTGTATGGTTTAACCCGCCAGGAAAGCCGTTTTATGCATTATGCAAAATCAGGGGTAGGTGCTTCCGGACTTATGCAGTTGATGCCAGCCACTGCAAAGTGGGCGGCTAAACGCATGGGTCTGGATGGTTATCAAAATGATATGATTCACGATTTAAGTACTAATGTACAAATTGGTACTTATTACATGCGCCACACTTTAGACTTGATGGGCGGGCAGGTGGTCATGGCAACTGCTGCTTATAATGCCGGACCTAGCCGCGCAAAACGCTGGGTTGCCAGTGGACCACTGGAAGCGGCGATTTATATCGAGACTATTCCATTTAGCGAAACCAGAAACTACGTGCAAAAAGTGATGGCTAACGCATATATTTACGCACCACGCTTAGGTACTACCTTGCAGACTTTAAAGTCACGTTTAGGAGTTATACCGGGTAGTGGCGAACCAGAAGTGATCGATGCGGATAGTGAATAAACGCAATTAAAGCAAAAAACGAAATATAGGATTTAACATGCAATTAAAAAAAGTATGCGTATTAGGTGGTTCAGGATTTGTAGGTAGCGCAATTGTTGCAAAGCTAGATGCCGCAGGTTACCAAGTGAAAGTGCTGACGCGTCGGCGTGAAACGGCTAAGCATCTGTTTCTGCTGCCTAATGTACAGGTAGAAGAATGCAATGTGCTGGATTATCACGCTTTGAATACAGCGCTAAGAGGTAGCGATGCAGTCATTAACCTGCTTGGTATTTTGCACCAAAGCCGTCGTTTAAGCTTTAATGCCATGCATCACCAGCTACCAGCGCAGCTAGCAAAAATATGTGCAGATCTACATATTAAACGACTAGTACATATGAGCAGTTTGGGCGCAGATAAAAATGCCCCTAGTCAGTATTTACGCTCTAAAGCTGCTGGTGAAGCGGCACTGCTGGCTTTACATGATAAACTGCATATTACCATCTTCAAGCCATCTATCATCTTTGGCCGCGAAGATCGCTTTATCAATCTGTTCGCTTCGCTCATTAAACTTTTGCCGGTTATCATGCTGGCAAAACCTAATACAAAGTTTCAACCAGTCTGGGTAGAAGATGTCGCCAGTTGCTTTGTGCGTAGCTTGGAAGATACTGCTACTTACGACCAAATCTATGAGCTAGCAGGGCCTAAAGTTTATACTTTCCGCAGCTTGATTCAAACGGTAATGGAGACTTTGCATATTAAACGCCCGATTGTCGGTTTGAATGACACACTTTCCTATGTGCAGGCATTTATGATGGAGCTGCTGCCGGTTAGGCTAATGTCTAGAGATAATGTGCGTTCAATGGAAGTTGACAGTGTAAGTACCCAGCCTTTCCCGGCAATATTCGGTGTTGCCCCAGCCGCGTTAGAAGCCATTATCCCTGAATATTTGGTTGACCAAACGCCACGCGGTGCCTATGGCCGTTTTCGTAGTTCTGCCGCCAGGTAACGCCACGAGCTTTTGAATAATCACTATGCAAACTTATATCGTTGGCGGTGCAGTACGTGATGAACTACTAGGTTTAGCAGTTAAAGATAGAGATTATGTGGTCATTGGCAGCACACCAGAGGCTATGGAAGCCGCTGGCTTTAAACCGGTAGGTAAAGATTTTCCGGTTTTTCTACATCCTAAAACCCATGAAGAATATGCGTTAGCGCGCACTGAGCGTAAGACTGGCAGGGGTTATAAAGGCTTTGCTGTGCATGCTTCGCCAGAAGTCACGCTGGAGGAAGACTTAGCACGGCGTGATTTAACCATCAATGCGATAGCTAAGCCGGTGAGTACCAGCGATTTACACACCAGTGAAAATAACGATTATGGACAGATGATCGATCCATTTAATGGGCAAGCTGATATCCGATCTAAAACGTTACGGCATGTAAGCGAGGCCTTTGCAGAAGACCCGGTGCGTATATTGCGCACCGCGCGCTTTGCCGCACGGCTTACAGAGTTCATGGTAGCGCCAGCAACCAATACTTTAATGCAGCAGATGGTCTCGGCGGGTGAGGTAGATGAACTGGTTACGGAGCGTGTATGGCAAGAGTTAGCCAAAGGTTTGATGGAAACTAAACCTTCGCGTATGTTTGAAGTATTGCGCGCATGTGGCGCCCTGCAAAAAATATTGCCTGAGCTAGACAGGCTGTGGGGCGTACCGCAGCCACCACAACATCATCCGGAAATCGATACCGGTGTCCATGTGATGATGGTGATTGATTATGCCGCTAGCCAAAATTTTTCATTACCTATACGCTTCGCGGCGTTGATGCACGACCTTGGCAAAGGCACTACACCCAAAGAAATATTGCCTAGACATATCGGACATGAAGAACGTAGTGTGCATTTGTTAAAAGACGTCGTTAAGCGCTTGCGTGTACCAAATGATTGTAAAGAGCTTGCACAAATCGTTGCTAAATATCATGGCAAATTGCACCAGACTAGCCAAATGCGAGCTGAGACTTTATTAACATTTTTAATGGAGCTAGACGCTATTCGCCAGCCAGCAAGGTTTAAGGATTTTCTTAAAGCATGCGAAGCAGATTCACGCGGGAGAACGGGTTTAGAGCTTTGTGAAACGCCGGCAGCAGATTTAATGCTGAAAGTATTGGCTGCTGCGTTAAGTGTCGATGCTGGACAAATCGCACAGCAGCATAGTGAGCCTGAGAAAATTAAAGCGGCCATCTTTGCGGCTAGGCTGCAGGCTGTTAAACGGGTTTTGTAGGCCTCGGAGTCGGTTAATCCGATACGCAATCTTTACATCTATTTACCTTGTCGGACACGTCTGACAAGGCTATCAGTGTCATCCGGATAAACATTCAATCGTTATATTTGTACAATGCTTATATGTATAGCTCTTTTACTAAGAGCAGATGAGCGTTATGTTGTAGCAATACAAATTTTGAATATGAAAAGAGGGTTATGATGAATAAGAATTTTCTCGCTTTAACTGCATTACTAGCCGTATCTTCCTTCGGTATATCTACTGCACAGGCGGGTGTTGGTGTGTCAGTAAGTATTGGGCAGCCAGGGTTTTATGGTCAGATCGATGTTGGTGATTACTACCCACGTCCACAGGTGCTCTACACCCAACCCACAATCGTGCAGACAGTGCCCGTTTACCAACAGCCAGCGCCTATCTATTTACGCGTGCCACCAAACTATACAAGAAATTGGCCAAGGTATTGTGGGCAATACAATGCTTGTGGCAGGCCAGTCTATTTTGTACAAGATACCTGGTATCAGAATGTTTATGCGCCTAGGTATCGTGCATACCGTGAGCACGGTGATGATGGCAGGCGCTATGATCGAGGCTATTGGAGCAAGCACGGTGGCAGGCATATGCAAGATAACCAGGGTAATGGGCGAGGCAGGGATGATAGAGGCGGTAACGATAGAGGACATGACCGTCACTAGCACTAAATGATGTTACTTAATGCGGCATGCGGGTTACTACGTCTTGCTGAGTCAAAATGTAGTAACCCAATTAAATGTGATTGGGATTTAAAAAAACTGAGCTGTAACAAGGCTCAGTTTTAATAAGTCAGCCAGCGCTGGAAACCTGAGTTTTGCATCACTCCTTGCTGGTGCAAATGAATCGAAAGCTTTTATCTTCATGCCAACTGATGATTTTTTCTTGAAAACGCAGGCTCTGGCTAATCATTTTGCAATGACAAAGTAGCCCAACTGTTGCTGCACAAACTCAGTTGGCTTGCGCTTAAAACTACTCTTGGCATATTGATTCCATCGACCAATCACATAGCAAACCATCAAGTTTGCTTGCGCCTCTGCATCGCCTTTATCGTTAGTTTGCGTTTCAGCAATACGGAGACTTTGTTTTAACGTTACTTCAATACGGTCGTACAGTTGATTGATACGCAACTGGAGTTTTTCATCTTCATTGACCAAGGCATCGCCAATTAATACACGGGTCATCCCAGGATTTTTTTCGGCAAAGACCAGCAGCATGGTGATGATGCGTTGCACCTGTCTTAAACCATCTGTTTCTTCAGTGCTGATTTTGTTGATTAAGCCAAAAATTGTGCTTTCAATAAACTCAATAAGCCCTTCAAACATTTGTGCTTTATTGGCAAAGTGGCGATAGAGTGCGGCCTCACTTACTTCTAGTTTTGCGGCAAGCGATGCGGTGGTGATTTTCTCGCGCTTAGGCGCCTCCAGCATTTTTGCCAGCGTTTCCAAAATTTGTTGTTTACGTTCGCCTGCCATTTTTATTCCCCTATTATTTTTAGCAAATGATATTTTTTATATTATTTAGTACAGCACCAGGATTGTAATAATTTATCAAAACCTAACGCGAGGGAATTATAGCTTAATGTGAGTGAGTGCTAACACCGTAGGTAAGCGATAATCGACGAAATTTGGTTTTTGTAACCGTTTGCTGATCCAAATCGTCTTCATGCCCAAGCGTTTGGCGGTCATTAATGCTGGTAGATTATCCTCTAACATTACACAGTCACTTGCTTTGGCTTTGATGGATTTGAGCAGGATCTGAAAGCCACGTAAGGAGGGTTTTGCATGAAATTTAGTAGATTCCACGCTGAATACCAGCTCGAAGCAATCAGCAATGCCCAGTATATCCAGCACACGCAAAGCATAGTCACGTGGTGCATTAGTGAATACTAACTTACGGCCTGGAAGGCTTTGCAGCATGTGCCGTAGGCGTTTAACGGCAATGACCATTTCCGGTAAGTGCATGAGGCGATGAGTTTCTAGCAGAAAATGGTGCGGGTCGGTGCCATGATGGCGCATCAGTCCTTTGAGCGTTGCGCCATAGATGCGCCAATAATGCTGGCGCAGCTTGTGGGCAGTGGTTTCATTTAACGCTAAAGTATCCATGATGTACTGCGTCATTGCACGGTTCATCACGGGAAAGATGTGTGCAGAAGCGTTATGCAGCGTATCGTCTAAATCAAAAATCCAAACCCTAGACAATTGATTTACAGGCAAATCACTTCGCCTTGATTAACGTACCAACACCTTCATCAGTCAATACCTCTAATAACAAGGCGTGTTCTACGCGGCCATCAATGATATGCACAGATTTAACGCCGCTACGTGCTGCATCTAATGCGGAACTGATTTTTGGTAACATACCGCCAGACAGTGTGCCGTCTGCCACTAAGTCGTCAATTTGCTTGGGCGTCAGGCCTGTGAGCAATTTGCCGGCTTTATCCAATACGCCCGGGGTATTGGTGAGTAGTATGAGCTTCTCGGCACCCAAGACTTCAGCTAATTTACCTGCGACTACATCGGCATTGATATTGTAAGTCTCACCATCTTTACCGACGCCGATAGGAGCAACTACAGGAATAAAATCACCACTATCTAAAAAACTGATAATGCTAGGTTCTATGCTGCTAATTTCACCTACTTGACCAATATCTATCATTTTTGTCGGGTCATTCATATCCTCCATCAATAGCTTGTGCGCATGGATAAAATTACCATCTTGACCTGTTAAGCCAACTGCTTTACCGCCATGACGGTTGATGAGATTGACGATTTCTTTATTGACTTGTCCGCCAAGCACCATCTCAACTACATCCATAGTCTCCGCATCTGTCACGCGCATGCCTTGAATAAACTCACCTTTTTTGCCAAGCTTATCGAGCATCTCATTGATTTGCGGGCCACCACCATGCACGACCACCGGGTTCATCCCTACCAGTTTGAGCAGCACCACATCTTGGGCAAAGCATTCTTTTAAATGTTCGTCGGTCATGGCGTTGCCACCATACTTGATGACGATGGTTTTATCAAAAAAGCGCTTGATATAAGGCAGCGCTTCAGCCAGCGTGTGTGCTTTTTGGCTGGCAGTAATATTATTTTGCATAGATTCGCCCGTAGATTTGTAGGTTAAATTTTGGTGAATAGAATTGTATCTAAAAATCACCATGATTCACTTGTAAATATCTAAAGTGTTTTGCTAAAAACTTTAGATTTACGCTGAAAGTTATAGAGCTTTTGTTTTTCCATTGGTAACTTTTCTACGTTTTGCTCAATAAAGCCACGTTCTAAAAACCAGTGTTCGGTGCGTGTGGTCAGGCAGAACAAGCTTTTAAAGCCCATCTCCTTTGCCTGCTGTTGGCAATAACTGAATAGTTTATCGCCCCGCCCGCCACCCCTGTAGGCGGGGTCGATGGCCAAGCAGGCAAACTCCGCCGTGCGCTCAGCGGAGAATGGGTACAATGCGGCACAACCTATCGTTCTGCCGTCGTGTTCCATCACATAGAAGTGGTCAATTTCCATTTCAATATGCTCGCGTCCACGCCGTACTAAAAAACCTTCAGTCTCTAAAGGCTCAATAAGTTTTAAGATGCCGCCTACATCTTCAATATTCGCTTGGCGCATGCTTTCCAGGCCTAACTCTGTCACCATGGTGCCAATGCCGTTAAGGGTAAATAGCTCTTGGATGATGGCGCCATCAATATGACGTGAAATAAGGTGCGTGCGTGCCACGCCATGCTCGCAGGCATGCACCGCTGCTGGCAGATAATAGCGAATGTCTTCTGAGATATTAATGGCTTGCTCACTTTCCCGAACATTGCGTAACAAGTTCTTAGCCTTTTCTGCTGTCATCTCACGTAGCAATTCACCGCGTAAATTATGTACGCCTTCAGAGTCCATTAAGAAGATAAGTTTGTCAGCATCCAGTGCGATTGCTGCACTAACGGCTACATCCTCTAAACTTAAATTAAATGATTCTCCTGTAGGTGAATAACCTAGCGGTGAGAGCAGCACCAATTCATTATCATCCAATCGTTTCTGGATGCCGATCGCATCTACTTTACGCACTTCACCGGTGTGCTGTAAGTCTACGCCATCGCGTACGCCTAGTGGTTTGGCGGTAACAAAGTTACCGCTCGCAACGCGAATATCTGCACCGGCCATAGGCGAATTGGCAATACTCATTGAAAGCAAAGCTTCGATTTCAACGCGGATAACGCCGTTGGCTTCTTTTACGGTTTCCATGGCTTTGTCATCGGTAATACGTAAGCCATTATGGAATTGTGGTGTAAGTTTGGCTTGCTTCAAGCGTTGCTCGATTTGTGGGCGCGAGCCATGTACCAATACTAGCCTGACTTCGAGGCTGGCGAGCAGGTTTAGGTCATGCGACAGTGCAATGAATTGTTTCTCCGCGACTACTTCTCCACCAAATGCGATGACAAACGTACGCCCGCCAAAGGCATGGATATAGGGCGTAGCCGAGCGGAACCACCGTACGAACTCCTTGGCATCCGCGGCATTAGCCTGGTTGCTCGCTTGTGCAAATCCAGCCAGGTAAGGTTGCTGGTTTTCTTGCACTGATAGCGGCATATCGCTTTGTTCATATAGGTAGGCCGGCGTGCAACCTAAAGCTTCGGCAATTTTGCGCAGCAAAGTTTCAGAAACTCCTAGCTCGCCACGCTCAATGCGCGACAAATTACCTGCGTCGGCGCTTACTTGATTCGCCAGTGTCTGCAAGGTGATGTTGAGTGACTTACGCCGTGTACGTATGGATAAACCTAAGGACATAGTGAATTTTGATGTGATTACATTGTAATATTTACATATATTAATTTAATTATGTAATTAATGCAAATTATTTTGATGTGTATAATGGCATGTCGTTAAAAATCACCCCACAACGTCTGCATCGCTGCAACGCTAGCTAAGGCTGCTGTTTCGGTACGCAAGATGCGCGCGCCCAGCACCACAGACTGAAAGCCATGTTGGTTGGCTAAATCAATCTCGGCTTGGCTCAGGCCGCCTTCTGCACCAATGAGCAGTTGAATCTCGTCTGTTGGCTTTGCCAGTGTAGCTAGCTGCAATGCACCTACCGGATTCAGTACGATGCGCATCGTGTTTGCTTGCGGATTGACTGCCAGCCATTGCTGCAAGTTCAAAGGTGAGGCCACTTTAGGCGCTATCGCCCTGCCAGATTGTTCGCAAGCTGAAATCGCTACATTCTGCCAATGCTCGGTGCGCTTCTCTGCACGTTCAGCGGATAATTTGACAACGCTACGTTGGCTGGTAATTGGCTGAATACTGGTGACGCCCAGCTCCACGGCTTTTTGAATGGTGTAGTCCATGCGGTCGCCGCTGGAAATGGCTTGCAACAGGGTGATACGTAGCGGCGATTCGTTGTTGATTTGTTTTGCCGCGGTTATTTTGGCAAGTACGGCATTTTTCTTAATCGAAATTAGCTCGCAGTCATAATCAAAGCCATCGCCATTAAACACGATGGCGCCATCGCCTACATTTAATCTTAGTGCGCGAGTGGCATGTGCTGCGGCGCTTTCTGATAATTGAATAACACTACCTAAAGCGAGATGATTATTTGAGTAAAAGCGCAGATTTGCCATGGATTTATAGTCTTAAAAGTATGTCCAAAGAGTTATATTAAAGTGATAACATTAACATTAAGTATTATAAAAGAAACTAATAAGATAAAAGTCAGTACAGCGACGATAGGAGAAGTAAATGGCGAGCTTAACCCCCCCTGTTTGTAATTTTGGTCAACGTGCAGCTGATTTTAATTTACTCGGTGTTGACGGCAAGTATCACTCCTTAGCCAATAGCGTGGGCAAGAATGGCCTGCTAGTCATGTTTATTTGTAATCACTGTCCTTATGTAAAAGCCATTAAAACGCGTTTGGTGGCAGATTGCCGCGAGTTGTTGAAATATGGCATTAACACCGTTGCCATTCAAAGTAATGACACTGAAAACTATCCTGATGATTCTTATGAGCGCATGATGGAAGAGGCAAAAGTGTTTAATTTCTCATTTCCTTATGTATTGGACAGCACGCAAGATATAGCAAGAGCTTATGGTGCAGTCTGTACGCCAGATTTCTTTGGTTTTAATGCGGAGCTAAAATTGCAGTATCGTGGTCGTTTTGACGCTGCCGGTCGCGGTGAGCCGCCAGTAGGTAATACTCGGGAGCTATTTAATGCCATGAAGATGATTAGTGAGACTGGGCAAGGGCCGCGTGAGCAAATCGCTAGCATAGGCTGTAGTATCAAATGGTTTGCACAAGAGTCAATTTAGGAAATTTATGAGTACAGATAAAAAGTTACGTTGGGGCATATTAGGTGCCGCGCGTGTCAATGAGCGGCTATTACCAGCTATTATCGAAGCACCAAATTCTGAATTAGTGGCTATTGCCAGCCGGCGTGCTGGCGCAGCAAAAGCTACTTTAGAAAAGTACGCGCCTTGTCACGGTAATGTGGCTTGTTATGATGACCTGGATTTATTGATTAACGATACCAATGTGCAAGCGGTGTATTGCCCAATGGCAAACAATGAGCATATTGAATGGGCGTTGCAAGCCATTAACGCTGGCAAGCATGTGTTGATTGAAAAGCCGATGGCACTCACCGTGCAAGATATTGACGCAATTGAAGCTGCCGCCGTGAAAAACAAGGTCAAAGTGATGGAAGGCTTTATGTACCGCTTTCATCCGCAGCATGCACGTGTAAAAGAGATTGTGCAGTCAGGTTTGATAGGGGATGTACTGTCAGTGCGTGCGTCGTACTCATTTCTTATGAAGCCTGCACGTATGTATCGTATTGCCAGCGGTTTTGAACAAGGTGGCGGTGCGATGTGGGATATCGGACCTTATGCGATACACAGTCTGCGCTGGGCGATGCGTTTAAGTCATGGAGCACAAAACGGTAAACCGGCAGAACCGGTTTCAGCGACAGTGCATGCCAAATTTAATGATGTAGGCGCAGATATCGTCACTAGTGGCGTGCTGGATTTTGGGCCGGATGCAGAGGGGCGTGCGCGTTTTGGTCATTTTGATGTGAGTTTTGAACGCTCGCGTAAATCTGAATATGAAATCATCGGGACTAAAGGCTGGGTCAAATGCCATGCCGCGTGGGTATTTCAAAATGATGTGCCTGTGATTTCATGGGCGCTTGAAGATGGTAAATATGCCGAGGAGCGCTTTGCGCCGAGTAACCATTTTAATTTAGAGATTGAACACTTTAGCGATTGCGTACTCAATAATAAAGCGCCGTTACTGGATTTTGCTGATGCAAAAGCGAACTGTAATGCGATTGTCGCTGTGTTGCAATCCGCGGCAACTGGCCGTACGGTTAATCTAGTAGATGCGTAGATTCAGTATTTATCACTGTTAAATTTATCAATAGTAGCCTCATGATAAAAATAAGTTATCAATTCAATAAATTTAATTGAATTCATTAAAATTTAATGTTGCTATATGATGATGCATATCCAGATTAAGTAGCACGCAAGTAATTAGTTTTTTTAACTCATTCAAAGGAAATAAATCATGATTGTAAATGTACCTAATGTTGTGTTCAAAACTCGCGTACGTGATGAAAGCATCGGTGGCGAGAATCCATTCCGTTGGCAAGATGTCACTACGGCTGACATTTTTAAAGGTAAAAAGGTCATCATCGTGGCGCTTCCTGGTGCTTTCACGCCTACATGTTCAAGCACACACTTACCTGGCTTTGAGGCTAAATATGCAGAATTCAAAGCGCTTGGCATTGATGAAATCTATTGCCTAAGCGTTAATGATGCATTTGTCATGTTCCAATGGGGTAAAAACCTAGGCGTTAAAAATGTAAAAATGTTGCCAGATGGTAACGGTGATTTCACTCGCGGTATGGGCATGTTGGTGCACAAATCTAATCTAGGCTTTGGTGATCGCTCATGGCGCTATTCAATGCTGGTGGAAAATGGCGAAGTAAAACAAATTTTTGCTGAAGCTGGCAAAGATGATAACTTTGGCGCTGACCCATTTGAAGTGAGTGACGCTGATACCATTTTGAAATATTTGAAGAAATA
>JAZJZG010000037.1:30896-44614 GCA_040389995.1 Pseudomonadota bacterium
TTACTAACAGTATGTAATTTATTTAAATTGCATTGGGTAATTTGAAAAAAGGCGATGTGAATCACATCGCCTTTTTTATTCAATAAATTGATCAACAATGCAACGGCAGAATTTACTAAATTTTTTTAAAGAGAACCTAATTGGCTAGCCATCACGCACATCAACATAAACCTACCACAGAATATGATTACGATTTATTCGTCATCGGCGCGGGCTCGGGCGGCGTACGTGCTGCACGTATGGCGGCAGGGCACGGCGCTAAAGTCGCAATTGCCGAAGACCGCTATTTTGGCGGTACTTGCGTAAATGTGGGCTGTGTACCTAAAAAACTCTATGTATATGCTTCACAATTTAGCGAAAGCTTTACCGGTTCGGCTGGTTTTGGCTGGAGTGCAGAATCTCCAAAGTTCAATTGGGCCACCTTAGTCGCGAATAAAGACAAGGAAATATCCAGATTACAAAGTGTATATGACAAGCTGTTGCGCGATAGCGGTGTACATGTAGTGAATGGCCGCGCCAATTTAGTTGATGCACACACCGTAAAAGTTGGAAACGCAAGCTATACCGCGGAACGTATTATCGTTGCTACCGGCGGTTGGCCGTTTGTGCCGGATGTTGAAGGTAAAGAGCATATCGTTACTTCAAACGAGATTTTTAATCTAGCCAAATTGCCAAGCCAAATGGTTATTGTCGGTGGTGGATATATTGCTGTGGAGTTTGCTGGCATCATGCACGGATTAGGCGTAGATGTCACAATTTTTGAACGCGGTCCTAAAGTGTTGCGTGGTTTTGATGAGGATATACGTGACTTTTTGATCGCTGAAATGACCAAAAAAGGTATTAAATTCATGTTCAATACCAGTGTGGATAAAATCGATTTGCAAGGTGAAGGGTTGACGGTACACACCACGGCAGGCAATACCGTGGCAACGGAGTTGGTGATGTACGCTACCGGCCGCGTACCCAATACCAAGGGTATCGGCCTTGAGGCGCTAGGCGTGGCTATGGATGGCGTAGGCGCTATTAAAGTGAATGACGAATATCAAACTAATGTGCCATCAATCTATGCCTTGGGAGATGTCACCAATCGCGTGAACCTTACGCCTGTAGCCACGGCTGAAGGTATGGCGCTGGTGAATAAACTATACGCGAATAAAGCAGGTGTGATGGATTATGACAATATTCCAACTGCCGTATTTAGTCAGCCTAGCATTGGTACGGTAGGTTTAACCGAAGCAAAAGCACGTGAAAGATATGCGGATATCGATGTCTACAAATCTGAATTTAAACCGATGAAAAATACGCTATCTGGCAGTAGCGAGCGCACTTTGATGAAGATGCTGGTAGTACGAAGTACCGATAAAGTCGTCGGCATGCACATGGTCGGACCGGATGCAGGGGAGATTATTCAAGGCATGGCCGTAGCGATTCGTGCAGGGGCTACTAAAGCTGTTTTTGACAGTACGATAGGCATACATCCAACTGCGGCTGAAGAGTTTGTGACCATGCGTAAGCCTGTAGGTTAACGTTCGCTTACAAAATGCGAATGACGATTTTTATCCATTCGCATCCAAAGGGTATATTGGCATCTTACATCTAGCCATTTAATCAGCCTCGCATTACCTCAGTATCATCAGGCAAATCGACATGGCTTAGTGTCGTTTGTCTGGTGATAATATTGTCAATCTCAACAAGCCTGTCAGTCACA
The DNA here is from genome assembly GCA_040389995.1 of Pseudomonadota bacterium. Classification (GTDB taxonomy): domain Bacteria; phylum Pseudomonadota; class Gammaproteobacteria; order Burkholderiales; family Methylophilaceae; genus Methylotenera. The sequence goes on from JAZJZG010000037.1 coordinate 32,605, forward strand.
TTCTTGCTTTGCATCAATGATTACGTAACAATTTTCATTACGATGATAAGTCTTCATTACATTTTCTTCACGTAATAATTTTTCAAACGTAAGTGTCGATATTTCGACGTATTCCCACAAGCCTTAAAAATTAACTTATTGATTATTAGGTTAATTTTAATGTTTACGCGTTGGCATTCGATTTGCAAATACTAAGTCTAGTAATTTAAAAATTGAATGGTGAAAATAATGTTAAATAAAATGATCAAAGTAATGTTTGTTGTTGTGCTTGCAGTAACGCCACTATTAACCGTGGCAGGTGGTAATGTCGTGTCGGAAGTTAAAAATACTTCATCGGCAATTGGTGAAGTTACTTCTAAAGGGGGTGCAGAAATAAAAGTAGCAAAAGTTGAGCAAGAGCTGGATCGCTCCACAGCCTATCGGCAGTCAGATAAAAACCAAACATCAACCCCAATAAGTGGTTGGTTGCTGTTTAGTGCATTGCTTGGTTTTGTGATGTTATCTAATCGTATGACTGTTTGACTTTATAAGCATACAGGACAGTGCAGGTGCGGAAAGTTGAATCTTGAAATTGACGCAACCAATCTAGGCGCGTCAAGGTATTCATTGATTGGATAACCGAATCAATGCAGCAGCATTTTAAATAAACACGGGGCAGAATGCCCCGTGTTTCAAATCTATAGTGCAGCTAATTACTCTGCGACAACAATGTCATTTTTCACTGCTGTAACACCTTTGACGTTTTTGGCTAATTGCACCGCGTGTTCAGCTTCGGCTTTTGATTTTGCGGTGCCAGATAGTTGAACTTGACCATTATTATCGGTTTCAACTTTTACACTGGTAGCACTTGCCAGCTTATCTTTTGCAAACTCTGCTTTAATCTTGGTCGTGATTACAGAGTCACCTAGCTTGGTTGAAACAGGGTCGCCATCTGCTGCAAACGTAGTTAAAGGCAGCGTCAAAGCACAGGCAATTAAAAGAGCTTTAAGGTTCATTTTCATAATATTTCCTTTTCGTAAATTAAAGTGATTTGTGTAAAACACAACGTCATTTTAAGGAAATGGAGAAGTTATCGAATAAGTTAATGACTGATATTCATGTAGGAATCTACCTACAATATTAGTTTCCCCTGTCCGATTAAAAGTAAGAAGTTTGGATGTAAAGGCTATAACTACTAACTAGTTTTGATAGGCTATCGAGCCAATATAGCCCTGAGGTAACAGTAAAGCTTTGCAGTGGTATCCAGCAAGTTGGCTATCCCGGGTTGAGCTCCATTCGGTGATGGGTTCGCCCTTACATTTCATGCGTGCTTCAAATTCAGTCCAGCGCTTGGCAAAAGCCTGACTTTGCTGATTTTCTGGTAATCGAGCGATTTCCTCTGCTGTTTGGTGACCTAGATAGTCGGTGGCGAGGGAGTGAATTTCAATGTGCGCAGGGATGCTGCTCGTTGCCATGGCATCGACGCCAATAGCGCCGTGCATGTTGATTGCTACAAGTGATAGCTCCGGTTCGTGGCTAATAGAAATCCCTATGTTTTGCGCTGGTTTTAAAAGCCGTACCGCTTGTCCAGGCTGTGAAAATAACTCGATTTCGCTTATTGGACAATTTAATAGCAAGGCTAGCGTCTGTTTTAAAGCTATACGCACTTGTTCCCGAACTGCTGGGCGCAACATGGCTCGCTGCGTTCGCACCGCAACGACTAGCAAGCCATGTTCAAGCTGAATGTTGGCTATTGAAGCTGAGTCGTATACAGCGAGTGCTTGCATTTACATGCGGTCAGGAATCGCTGGGCAGCCTCTCCAGCGTGAGTTGGATGGGATGCTTTCGCCTTTCATCACCAGCGTTAATGGGCCAAGCTGGACATTGTCCGCAACAAAAGCGCTATACAGTACAGTGCTTCGTGCACCTATATACACACGTTTGCCAATATTGACGTGGTCTATTTTCATGATGCGGTCTTCGAACAAGTGCGTTTGTGGGCAAACTAGCGCGTTGAGCTCGCTATAGTCACCGATAGTTACGCAATCGAATTCCGTGATGTCGGTCGTGTCTAAATACACGCCTCGTCCAATGCGGCTGCCAAGCAGGTTGAAGGCGATAGGTAGCCATGGAGTTCCACGTAAATAGCGCATAAAGTTAGGTACGACAACACCTTCATACAGATTGGTGACGCCTTCTGAAACCCAGACAAATGGCGTCCACATCGGTTGTGAGCGTTTGTTGTAACGGAAGATACATAGCCATTTAAGTGTTGCGACGAAAACAAAGCCGCCTACGCCGTAAAGCAAGCCGGCGATATTGAGGTTCAACGCGACTATGCCCCAATTTCCAGCCTCCGCAGACGGCATGGCATTGAGTACTATCGTGTAGCCAACTGCAATAATAACGGCATGGGGGGTGATGATGCGGTACGCCTCAACTAAACCGCGACCTAGCCTACGCAGGAAGGACGGCTTGAACGTCAGTGCTTCTGGGAAACCTGCAGTTTGTTCACGTGCCGGAAGATTGATGGCGGGTGAGCCTAACCAGGTATCGCCGTTACGCATGACATCATTGCTAGGTGCGCGGGAATGCACACCGATCAGTACGTTTTCCGGCAATATGGTGCCATCTGGAATATAGGCGCCATTACCGACAAAACAGCGTTTTGATATGACGGTCGGTTGCGTCCGCATCCAGCCGCCTTCAATGGATTCGTCGCCCAGCATCACACCGTCGGCAATAAAGGATTCATCGCCTAGTGTGAGCAAGTCCGGCACCACACCTTGCGCTGTGGATATTTCAGCATCTCGCCCTACCTTTGCGCCGAGTAGACGGTACCAGAATGGCGCGTAGATAGTGGCATAAACGCCATGTAAAATATTGAGGCTAGACTCTTGAATCTGGTTGACCAGCCATCTTCTGCAGTAAATATTGCTGTGTACAGGCCAGCTACCAGCCTTTAAGCGCGTTAGCACCGCCCAGCGCAACGCAGCGGAGATCAAGACCGTAACGATAATTAAAATGGCCGTTGCCGGGAATGCGAGTAAAAAATATTTAAATAGTTGAAAAGGGATATTGTTGTATTGTGCCCAAGGATAACGGTCATCCATCCAGTCGATTAAAATCATGCTTGGAAACACTGGAATGAAAAAAAGTGTAGCCGTAGCCAAAACGCCAATGATAAAAAATACCGCTTCGCTAACCAGCCGTGTTTGAGAAGCTTCTGGGCGTGGCATTAGTGATGTGCGGTCAAAAGCGCCAACATCACGGGCAGGGGAGCCTCTCCAGATGCGTGATGGCGGCACGTGCATGCCGTCACTTAATGCGGATAGACCTTCAAGGCGGCCGTATTCACCTACGCTGGTATTGCCTTCTAATACTGCGTAAGAGTCTATATAAGCCTCGGCTGCTAGCGTGATGTGACCTAATATCAGCTCACCATGCTCAACCCGGGCATTTTCTAAATTCACGGCGTTACCAATACTGACACCGTCACCGATAATGAGTAAATCATGAGCGCGCAGTGTGAGCGAACCTATGCTGACATCTTTGCCGACTTTAGTGCCTAATGCGCGTAGCCACCACACATAGAGTGTTGAGCCACCTAGCATGTAAAGCGGAGCACCTTCGATTAAACGGTCCGCGAGCCACCAGCGGAAATAGGTAAAGCCCCATAATGGATAGCGGCCGGCTTTAATGCGCCCAGCAATCAACCATTTGCCGGCAATGGCAATCGCGAAGCTTAATATTGTCGCTAACAGGAAGATACCAACGGATGCGGCAACCGCAACAGCAATAGAATCACCAGGGTCACCAGTAAAAAAGTGATAGGTGAAGAATGACGCCAGCCATTGTGACATACGCAATAGCACTAAAGCCGGGACGGTGGCCGCCTGTACCGCGCCGCATAACCAGCGTTTGGAGGCAGAAGGCGGTACCCAGGTAGATTCAACGGTGGGTAACGCGATAGGAATATCGTTCAGAATCTCGGCAATTTTACCGATTTGGCGATGCTGGTAAATATCGCGTACGGTAAAGCTGGAAAATTGCGCCGTGTTGCGTAGTGCAGAAGCTAGGCGTGCGGCAAGTAAGGAATGCCCACCTAAATCGGAGAAGAAATCAGCATTGCGGTGTATTGGCTGGCCAGGAAAGAGTTGCGCGAGCGCTATAAAAAGCACTTCTTCAGCATGATTCTCTGGCGAGTCTGAGTCACTATTTTGAGTATTAAGGCTTGCCAGCGGCAACGTGCGTAAGGCCTTGCGGTCAATTTTTCCGGAAGTCAGGCGCGGCATTTCCGTGAGTGTCACGATGTGGCCAGGCACCATATAAGGCGGCAGGCTGGCAGCTAGCGAGGCACGTAACACTGCTAGATCTGGCGCCAGATTGTCTTCGGTAATAATATAGGCCATGAGTCGTTCAATGCTGTCGTCATTGCGCAAGATGACAGCTGCGGTATTGATGCCGGATTGCTGAGTGAGCACCGCTTCAATTTCGCCCAGTTCGACACGGAAGCCGCGAATTTTAACTTGATCGTCGGTTCGCCCTAGACATTGGACGCAGCCATGAACGTCGATTTTTGCAAGGTCGCCCGTGCGATAGAGCTTTTGGTCATGTATGCCGGTGGCGAATGGATTGGCGATGAATTTTTCAGCAGTGAGCTCGGGTCGCCCAAGATAACCTGCCGCCACACCAGGGCCGCTAATGCATAGCTCGCCAGTTTCTCCGCGTGGCAATAGCTGTATGCCGTTAGCAGTTTCCTGATTGATGACCAAGAGTACATAATTGGGTAAAGGACGGCCGATCGTGACCGGTTCGCCTGGCTGTAATTCAGCCAAACTGGCTGAGACCGTGGCTTCGGTCGGGCCGTAGGTGTTAAAGATTTTACGCCCTGGTTTGGCCCACCGTGTGACTAAGGCCTCCGGGCAAGCTTCGCCACCCAGATTGATGATGCGCAGGTTAGGCACATCGTGATTAAACAGTGCAAGCAGCGTAGGAACGGCGTGCAGCACGGTGATTTTTTGTTCTATAAGCGCTAGTGGCAATGCCTCTGGATCAGTCGCTAATTCTTTAGGCGCAATCCACAGTGTAGCGCCAACCATATAGCTAATCCAGATTTCTTCAAAAGACATATCAAAAGCGACTGAGAAGCCTTGATAAACGCGATCGGTGTCGTTAATGCCTAATTGGCTGTTTTCGCTACGTAGAAAATGGCAAATTGCACCTTGATTGATTTGAATGCCTTTGGGCTTGCCAGTCGAGCCTGAAGTATAAATTACATAAGCTGGATGGTCGGGTGAGACGCCGGAGCGATTTTGTAGAGGTAGATTGCTGGAAGCAAGCAGGCTCTGAGCAGTCCAAATTTTATGTTTAAAAACTTGCAGACGCGGCACTAAGCTGTCACAGCTTAGTAAGCCAGCAGCATTGGCATCCGTGAGGCATACGGCAATACGGTCAACTGGTGTATCGGCATCAAAAGGTAACCAGGCTGCGCCAGCCTTGGCGATGCCCAGTTGCATTGCTAGTAGTTCGATGCCACGCGGTAGCCAAAGTCCGACGATTTGTCCTGGTTGAATACCGTCTGTTATCAGCCGTGACGCAACTTGGTCACCCATGTTATTGAGCTCGCTGTAGCTGACTGTGCGCTCGCCAAAAATCAGTGCGGTTTTTTGCGGCCACTGTCTTGCGGACGCTTCAAAAATATCGGCCAGGATCTCGATGCGAATGAGATCGGGTTGATCTGAGCCAAATAACAAGCTTGCGTTGGCGTCAGAAGCGTTAAGTGCAGGCATAAGCATAAGTGCAGGCATGAGCAGATGGCATTCCATGGTTATTAACTGCCAACTATAATGTTGGCTTATTAGCATTATAGTTTAAGCCGCTATTAAATAGTGCAGATGGAGGCTGAGCTGACTATGCACGGGTTAATTGCCTTTTGTTTTGTTCTTCTAGATGCCCACTTAACTGATGTTGTACTTGCCGAAAAAGGCTATCTAAGCAATAATTTAACCTTTGTTAAAAAGCGGTTAAGAAACTAGAGTTTTATTGGCTTTTTAAAGAATTCAAGCAAGGTTTTGTAAGATTACCTGTGAGAGTTAATCTACAAAATCTCAAGTGTTAATTAAAAGATTTAATTATTAGGGAGAATACAATGGCATCACGTAAAGACCTAGCCAACGCAATCCGTGCGTTATCTATGGATGCGGTACAGAAGGCTAACTCTGGTCACCCAGGTGCGCCTATGGGCATGGCGGAAATCGCCGAAGAGCTTTGGAATCACCATTTAGTACACAACCCAAAAAATCCGACCTGGGCTAATCGCGATCGTTTTGTTCTTTCTAATGGTCACGGTTCTATGTTGATCTATTCATTGCTACACCTGACAGGTTATGCATTGCCAATGGACGAAATCAAAACATTCCGTCAATTACATTCAAAATGTGCTGGTCACCCAGAATATGGCTATGCACCAGGCATTGAAACAACTACTGGTCCATTAGGTCAAGGTATTGCGAACGGCGTTGGTTTTGCAATGGCAGAAAAACTATTGGCTAACCAATTCAACAAGCCAGGCCACGAAATCGTTGACCATCAAACATACGTGTTCTTAGGCGATGGCTGCATGATGGAAGGTGTTTCTCACGAAGCTTGTGCGCTGGCTGGTACTTGGGGCTTGGGCAAATTAACAGCATTCTGGGATGACAACGGTATTTCTATCGACGGTCATATCGAAGGCTGGTACACAGACGATACAGCGAAGCGTTTTGAGTCATACGGCTGGCACGTGCAGTCAGTAGATGGTCATGATGTTGCTGCTATCGGCGCTGCAATCGCTGCCGCTAAAAAAGTAACAGACAAACCATCATTGATCTGTTGTAAAACAGTGATTGGTATGGGTTCACCAAACAAATCTGGTTCACATGACTGCCACGGTTCTGCATTAGGTTTAGAAGAAGTTGCTGCTACACGTGCAAACATCGGTTGGAACCACGAGCCATTCGTTATTCCAGCAGATGTATACGCTGGTTGGGATGCAACTGCTAAAGGTGCTGCTGCTGAATCTTCATGGAATGATAAATTTGCTGCATACGCAAAAGCATTTCCAGCTGAAGCTGCAGAATACACACGCCGCATGGCAGGTGATTTACCAGCTAACTGGAAAGAAGCAACAGATGCAATCATCGCAGCTACAAACGAAAAAGCTGAAGGCGTTGCAACACGTAAAGCATCACAAAACGTGATTGGTGCGTTAGCGCCATTATTGCCAGAGTTCTTAGGCGGTTCAGCTGACTTAACTGGTTCTAACTTAACTTCAACTGGCAGCTTTGTGCACGTTGATGCGAAAAAACCAGGTAACTACATTTCATACGGCGTACGTGAGTTCGGTATGTTCGCCATCATGAACGGTATGGCATTACACGGTGGCTTGATTCCATTCGGCGGTACATTCCACATGTTCTCTGACTACGCGAAGAGCGCATTGCGTATGGCGGCATTGATGAAACAACGCGTTATTGCGGTATTGACTCATGACTCTATCGGTCAAGGTGAAGATGGTCCTACACACCAACCAATCGAAAATACTGCTGGTTTACGTTTGATTCCAAATATGGACGTATGGCGTCCAGGTTCTTCAACTGAAACTGCGGTTGCTTGGGTTGCTGCGGTTGAGCACAAAACTGGTCCATCTAGCTTAGTATTAAGCCGTCAAAACGTAGCAGGCATGAAACATGATGCTGCACAATTTGCCTTAATGCGTAAAGGTGGTTATGTGTTGTCTGATGTTGCTGGCGCACAAGTTATCATTATCGCTAACGGTTCTGAGCTTGAATTAGCTGTTAAAGCTGCTGCTGAGTTGAACGCTGCGGGTACTAAAGTACGTGTAGTTTCAATGCCATCAACCAACGTATTTGACCGTCAAGATAAAGCTTACAAAGACAGCGTATTAACGCCAGGCGTAAAACGTGTGGCTGTTGAAGCTGGTGTAACTGATTTCTGGCGTAAATATGTAGGTTTAGAAGGCGCTGTAGTTGGTATCGACACCTTCGGTGAATCTGCACCTGGTGGCGTATTGATGAAGCATTTTGGTTTCACAGTTGAAAATGTAGTTGCGACTGTTAAATCGGTGCTTTAACTAAATCGGTAGTCTAGTTAATAAGGCACCTCAATGTGGGGTGCCTTATTTCATTCAGCATGTGTTTTAATGAATTTAAACTAAAGATTTTTATAGTGGTTTTTTTGCGTTAAGTTATAAAGTAATTTTGCTGTTTCACATAAGATTTAGTGAGTTTTTAACTGGTCTTAATTTAGCTGGTTTTGATTTAATTAGAAAAGTTTAGGGATTATCATGGCAATTCGAGTCGCAATTAATGGTTATGGTCGTATTGGTCGCATGGTGTTGCGTGCATTGTATGAATCAGGTCGTAAAGACATTGAGATTATTGCAATTAACAGTGCTGGCGGCGATGCGGAAAGTAACGCACATTTAACCCGCTACGATAGTGCACATGGTCGATTTCCTTTTGAAGTAGGCGTAGATGGCGATGATATGATCATCAATAGCCATAAGATCAGAACCTTTGCTACCCGCAACCCAGCAGAGTTGCCTTGGAAAGAGCTAGCAATAGATGTGGTTTTAGAGTGTACAGGGGCGTTTAACAGTAAGGCAAAATCCCAGGTACACCTTGATTCAGGTGCAAAGAAAGTGTTGTTATCAGCACCCGGTGATAAAGATGTTGATGCAACTGTGGTCTATGGTGTTAATCATCAGATCATTAAAGCAAGTCATACCGTGGTTTCCAATGCATCTTGTACAACGAATGGCCTGGCGCCGATGATACAGCCGTTACATCAGAAAATTGGCGTGGTGAATGGTTTGATGAATACTATTCACTCTTACACCAATGACCAGGTACTGACAGATTCACATCACCCAGATCTGCGTCGCGCGCGCTCTGCGACCACCTCACTGATTCCAACCAAGACTGGTGCCGCGGCAGCTGTGGGTCTAGTGTTGCCTGAGTTGAATGGCAAGTTGGATGGCTTTGCGATTCGCGTGCCTACCATCAATGTCTCACTGGTCGATTTGACCTTTACCGCAGCACGACCTACTACCCGGGAAGAAGTGAATCACATCATGCACGAAGCCGCTAGCAGAGGCCCGTTAAAAGATATCCTGTCTTATAACGAAGCACCATTGGTCTCAGTGGATTATAACCATACAGCTTTTTCTTCTAACTTTGATGCGACGCTGACTAAAGTGACTAAAGATGGCTTATTGGTCAAAGTGTGTGCCTGGTATGACAACGAATGGGGTTTTAGCTGTCGTATGTTGGATAACGCCGCCGCGATGATGGCTGCAAAATAGGAAGCCATCATGAACGTGATCAAAATGACAGATTTGGATTTAAGTGGCAAACGTGTGCTGATTCGTGCCGACTTGAATGTACCTGTAGCTGATGGCAAAGTAAGCTCGGATGCACGCATTACCGCTTCGATGGCGACTATTGAATATGCGCTTGGCAAAGGTGCCAAAGTCATGGTCACTTCTCATTTGGGCCGTCCTGAAGAAGGTATCTACTCAGAGGAAAACTCGCTTAAACCTGTGGTTGATGTGATTGCCGTAAAATTAGGCAAACCAGTTCGTTTGATCAAAGACTGGGTGGACGGTGGTTTTGCTGTTGCTGCTGGTGAACTAGTAGTCTTAGAAAACTGTCGATTTAACAAAGGCGAGAAAAAAAATGCCGATGAATTGTCACAAAAATATGCCAAGCTATGCGATATATTTGTGATGGATGCTTTTGGCACGGCGCATCGCGCCGAAGCTTCTACACATGGTGTGGCGAAGTTTGCACCAGTTGCAGCAGCAGGTATTTTGCTGGTGAATGAGCTTGAAGCGTTGACTAAGGCATTGTTAAGCCCAGCGCGCCCGATGGTGGCGATTGTCGGTGGTAGCAAAGTTTCTACTAAATTGACAGTACTGGAAAGCCTGTCTAAAAAAGTCGACCAGATGGTGGTTGGCGGTGGTATTGCCAATACTTTCCTGAAAGCGGCTGGTAACGAAGTTGGCAAATCTCTGTGTGAAGACGAGTTGGTGCCAGTTGCACGCACTTTAATGGACACAATGAGCCAAAGAGGCGCAGCAGTGCCGATTGCAGTGGATGTAGTATGCGGCAAGAAATTCGATGCCAATGAGGTGGCCGTCAAGAAAGACGTGGCTGCTGTGGTGGCCGATGATATGATTTTTGATATTGGCGCGAAATCTGCTAATGAAATAGCAGAGATCGTTAAAAATGCTGGAACCGTAGTGTGGAATGGTCCAGTAGGTGTATTTGAGTTCGATCAGTTTGGAGAAGGTACTAAAACCATTGCGCACGCAATTGCCAATACTAAAGCGTTTACCTTAGCTGGTGGTGGCGACACGATTGCTGCAATTCAGAAATATAATATTGAGGATAAAATTGATTATATTTCAACCGCAGGCGGTGCATTTCTAGAGTTTTTGGAAGGCAAGAAATTACCAGCCGTTGAAATACTTGAAGTACGTGCAAAAACTAATATTTAATACACAGCCTAATATTTTAGTGTTATCGGTAATGGAAAAAAGGGGCTGTTAGCCCCTTTTTGTTTGGATTTTTAAAGAAACTACAGAAAAATAGAGCAGAATACTTACAATTGACAAAGTTAAAACAGGTATAGATTTGACGCTGCGTAAAACAAAAATTGTTGCAACTTTAGGCCCATCTTCCAATAGTGAGGAGATGTTGGCGCGCATGATTACTGCCGGTGTAAACGTAGTGCGGCTCAATTTTTCTCATGGCTCAGCCGCGGAGCATACCAAGCGCGCTGAAATCGTACGCAATATCGCACTTAAGCTGGGGCGGCCAGTCGGCGTGTTGTGCGACCTGCAAGGTCCTAAAATCCGTATCGGTAAGTTTGAGCTTGGCAACGTCACGTTAAAAACGGGTGACTTGTTTGTGCTGGACTCAGACTGTGAATTAGGTGATCAATATCAGGTAGGTTTGGACTATAAGACACTGCCACAAGAAGTTACTGAAGGTGTGGTGTTGCTGCTGGACGATGGGCGTATCACTATGCAAGTAGACCGCATCAACGGTAATCAAATTCATTGCATGGTATTAAATGGCGGTGTACTGAGTAATAATAAAGGCATCAATCGTCAAGGTGGTGGATTGTCAGCCGATGCGCTAACGATAAAAGACCGTGAGGATATTAAAACTGCCGTTTTACTTGAGGCGGATTATATTGCTATCTCTTTCCCTAAATCTGCACTAGATGTAGATCTGGCGCGGGCTTTGGTTAAAAAGGCCGGTGGTGCAGCAAGCATCATTGCCAAGATCGAGCGTGCAGAGGCGATAGATAATCTGGAGGCGATAATTGAAGCTAGTGATGCCATTATGGTGGCGCGTGGCGATTTGGGCGTAGAAGTCGGTGATGCCGCCGTTCCAGGCCTGCAAAAACGCATGATACGTATGGCGCGGGCGCAGAATAAATTGGTGATTACCGCTACACAAATGATGGAGTCCATGATTACCAGTCCGATTCCAACACGGGCAGAGGTGTCGGATGTCGCTAATGCCGTGTTGGATGGTACCGATGCGGTAATGCTGTCGGCCGAAACCGCGGCAGGCCAATATCCGCTAGAAACCGTGCAGGCAGTGCATAGGGTGGTGATGGAGGCTGAAAAAGAATATTACAGTCAATATCATGCACATAAATTAAACCAAGTATTCATAAAAACAGATGAAGCGGTTGCCGCCGCGGCAATCTACACCGCGCAGCACTTGAAAGTAAAAGCGATTGCTGCACTGACGCAATCCGGCAATGCGGCACAATGGTTATCGCGCGCCGATGCTGAAGTACCTATTTATGCATTATCTCCGGATAAGTTTGCGCGCCGAAAACTCACTTTGCATCGTGGTGTATACCCGTACCCGATAGAACAGGGCAATAAAGATAGAGATGAAATTCTGCAGGAGATGGAGCAGGTATTGTTACATCAAAAAGTAGT
>JAZJZG010000038.1:0-1008 GCA_040389995.1 Pseudomonadota bacterium
TATGATCTACTAAAATCCCATCACCTATTTCAAGATATGGCGTTTAGTGATGACGTTAAGACGCTGCAAACATGGATGCCGCTTATTATGCAGCAGCGCAATGCTGACGAAAGTGTAGCGGCTACTCGTGTTGACTATGGCACGGATGTTGATTTTGGCTCACTCACACGTAGCCTGGTCAATAATTTGGATGCGAAAGCCCTGGAAAATAAAAATCACTTCAAGCTCGCACTCAATACCGAAGTAAACAGTTTAAAGCAGCTCAGTAATGGCCATTGGGAGGTGCGTATAAAAGACCTCACTAATAAAAAAATCACGACTATCCATGCTGGATTCGTATTTTTAGGCGCTGGCGGCGGTGCATTGAAATTGCTACAAAAATCAGGCGTACCAGAAAGCCATGGCTATGGTGGCTTCCCGGTGAGTGGGCAATGGCTGGTTTGCAATAATCAGGATGTGATTCAACATCACCACAGCAAAGTGTATGGCAAGGCAGCATTAGGGGCACCGCCAATGTCTGTGCCACATTTAGACCTGCGTGTTATCAATGGTAAACCTGCCCTGCTATTCGGGCCTTATGCCGGATTTACCACTAAGTTCTTAAATCAAGGTTCTTATCTAGATCTCATCAAATCAGTAAAACCTAATAATATGAAGTCTATGCTGAGTGCAGGTCGGCATAATATTAATCTAACGCGCTATTTAATTAGCGAGGCACTGCAAAAGCATTCTGCACGCGTGGCTACATTGCGGCAGTTTTACCCAGAAGCTGTGGAGGCTGACTGGCGTTTAGAAAATGCCGGAAAGCGCGTACAAATCATCAAAAAATGTGGTGAAAAAGGCGGCAAGCTGGAGTTTGGCACTGAAATCGTTTCATCCCAAGATGGTTCGATTGCAGCACTATTAGGCGCTTCACCAGGCGCATCTGTAGCGGTGCAAGCGATGATAAACGTCGTCGAACGGTGCTTTGGCAGCCAAATGCAAACAAGTGCATGGCAACAGAAAATG
>JAZJZG010000038.1:1018-9762 GCA_040389995.1 Pseudomonadota bacterium
AATCATTAATTGATGATGCGACACTACTGAACAAAATTCGCAGCAGAACGCTGAAAACATTGAATCTAGCATAAACGCTGGAGTGGGTAGACACTCCAGCGCAAAACCTAAATTAAGCGGTCAAATCAGCCAGCCAAGCTACGTTGACGCCTAGCCTCGTATAGGCAAATCCCACTTGCCACACTGACATTCAAGCTCTCAACAGAACCAAACATTGGGATCGTCACTAAAGCATCACAGGTTTCAGCCGTTAAGCGGCGAATACCATCGCCTTCTGCGCCTAAAACAATCGCAATTGGTCCATCCAGCTTAGTATTCAACAGATTGCTCGGTGCATCCATCGTGGTGCCAATCACAAACACCCCGGCATCTTTCAGCTCACGTATGGTTCTGGCCAAATTCGTTACCGCAATAAAAGGTACGGTTTCTGCCGCCCCACACGCTACTTTACGTACAGTGGCGTTAAGGCCTACTGCGCGGTCTTTAGGGGCAATCACTGCATGCACCCCCATCGCATCAGCCACACGTAAACAGGCACCCAGATTATGCGGGTCTTCAACCCCATCCAGAATTAAGAAAAATGGCGGCTCGGTTAAGTCAGACTCCAAAATATCGTGAATATCCTTGTATGGAATTGGCGTATCTACCACACGTGCAATCACCCCCTGATGACGACCATTCATACCCGCCATGCCATCTAAGCGGCTACGCTCCACTTCCATAGTGCGCACACCCAGATCTTCTGCCATTTTAAGCAAGTCTTTCATGCGTGCATCTACACGATCCCGATCGATCAAAATCTCTTGCACACTTGCACTGTGCTGGCGCAAACGGCTTAATACGGCATGAAAACCAAATAAAATACGTGCATCACTCATGTCTTGACCTTAAATTCACTTTTTTAATTTATTACTTAAATACATCGTTACCGTTTAGCCGTCTTTTTTGTAGCTTTTTTAGATTTGGTTGGCTTAGGCGGATTTTTACCACTGGTTTGGCTAATACTTTTACCGGAGTTCTTAGTATCTTTATTCGGAACCTTAGACTTAGAACCTAAGGTTAACTTACCACTCTTGGTTCTGCCCGCTTCAACACCACTATTAGTAGCTTCTGATTTTCTAGCAGGCTTGGCACTGCCGGCAGGTTTTGTACCTCTAGCAGGTTTGACGCCAAAGGCGCCCTCAAACTGAGGGCTGGATTTTACAGCAGATTGGCTGTTTTCACGTCTTTTAAAATTATCGCTAGATTTATTTTTCAGGTCACTAGTATCTACAGCAGCATCATTTATTTCTTTGCTTTTATTAACCAAAGCGAAGTCAATCTTTGTCGTTTCTAGATCTACACGGATTACTTTAATGGTCAATCTATCGCCTAAACGATAACGCACACCGGTGCGCTCGCCGGCCATCTCATGGCGCGTTTTGTCGTACATAAAATAGTCATTACCTAACTCTGTCACATGCAGTAAACCTTCTACATACACGCCATCCAGTGCGACAAACAAGCCAAAGCTGGTCACGCCAGCAACCGTGCCTTCAAACACTTCGCCAATTTTGTCTTGCATGTAAAAACATTTCAGCCAATTGGTCACATCACGCGTGGCATCATCGGCACGACGCTCAGTCATTGAGCAATGAATACCTAAAGCACTCCAATCACCTGCCTTATACTTATCGCCATTTAATACCGCTTTAATGGCACGATGAATCAATAGGTCAGGGTAACGACGAATTGGTGAGGTAAAGTGCGCGTAAGCCTCGTAAGCCAAGCCAAAGTGGCCAACATTATCAGGGCTATACACGGCCTGTTGCATAGAGCGCAGCAGTACCGTTTGCAATAGCTGTGCATCGGGACGCTCTTTAATGCGCGCCAGCAGCTTGCCGTAATCTTTGGCATGCGGGCTATCACCGCCACCAACACCAAAACCGAACTCACCCATAAACGCACGCAACAACTCTAATTTTTCAGGCGTCGGTCCTTCATGTATACGGTACAACGCTGGATGTTCATGGCTTTTTAGAAAATCTGCCGCACATACGTTGGCAGCTAACATGCACTCTTCAATCAGCTTATGCGCTTCATTGCGGACAACCGGCACAATCTGGTCAATCTTGCCCTGATCATTAAACATCATCATGGTTTCTGCGGATTCAAACTCAATCGCGCCGCGCTTTTCACGCTGGGTCAGCATTAACTTATAGACGCTATGCAAATGCTGCAAATGTGGCATGAGCCAAGTATATTCAGTCGCTAATTCACCTTGCTGATTTTGCAATATCTCATGCACTTGTGTGTAGGTCATACGCGCTTGCGAACGCATGACTGAGGGATAAAATTTATACTGCTTAACGATGCCTAAGCCATCTATCTGCATATCACACACCATGCACAAGCGCTCAACATCAGGGTTTAATGAGCATAGGCCGTTGGATAGTGCTTCTGGCAACATAGGAATGACGCGACGCGGAAAATACACAGAGTTACCGCGTTCGAAGGCATCTTTATCTAAAGCATCATTAGGCTTTACGTAAAAACTCACGTCGGCAATCGCTACGACTAGTCGCCAGCCTTTGCCTTGTGGCTCAGCATAAACGGCATCATCAAAGTCACGAGCGGTTTCACCATCAATGGTAATCAATGACATTTCACGGCAATCGATACGACCTTTATAATCGGCAGTCTGCACCAAGCTAGGATAAGCCTCTGCAAGCTTCACAGCCGCTTTACTAAATTCGTATGGAAGATTATGTTTACGCAACGCAATCTCAATCTCCATGCCACTATCTGCATAGTTGCCTAGAATTTCGATTACTTTACCCATAGGCTGCGCATGTGATGAGGGTTGCTCTGTCAGTTCCACCATCACAACTTGACCGGATTTTGCATTCATATCCAGGTGATATGGAATCAAGATGTCTTGGTTGATGCGCTTGTCTTCCGCCGCCACGATGGTCACACCACTGCTACGAATCACGCGACCGACTAATTTTTGCGTACGCCGCTCAAGCACTTCCACCAACTTACCTTCTGGACGGCCTCTTCTATCCAAGCCACTCATGCGCACGATGGCACGGTCACCATGCATGACCTGCGACATTTCTTTAGGACTTAGAAATAAATCTTCGCCATTTAATTTGGCTTTATCATCAGGAATTAAGAAACCAAAGCCATCTGGGTGGCCTTGCACCACGCCAGCAATCAAATCAAGCTTATCAGCAATGCAAAGCGCGCCCTTACGATTGCGAATAATTTGTCCTTCACGCTCCATCGCGTTTAAACGCTTATTGAATATCTCGCGCTCGTCATCACTAATTTCTAGCAATACATAAAGTTGCTCCACACTTAAAGGAACTCCTTGATCGCTCATGCTCGATAATATGAGTTCACGACTTGGAATCGGCGTTTCATAACGACTCGCCTCACGATCGGCATGCGGATCGCTACTTCTTTTATTTTTCTTGTTACCGTTTTGATTGCTGTTTTTTGTCATTGACAAAGCTTACCTTTAATATAAAATTCGAAGCCATTCTTTAGCCAATTGTTATAAAATAGCTAAAGCAATATCGTGCCCAGATGGCGGAATTGGTAGACGCGCTAGTTTCAGGTACTAGTATCGAAAGATGTGGAGGTTCGAGTCCTCTTCCGGGCACCATCAAAAACACTATCAAGCTAGCATTGAGGCCACTTACAGAGTTATTCTAGTGGCTTTTTTATCTCAAACTACCACATACTCACTCACTCGTGTGTGTAATCAACCACTCATAACCTCAATCAAAAAATACAGCTCCAAATGGCGAGCGTTTGTGTTTAAAAAAGGCATTCGTAAAAGCCAAGTGTTTGACACAAAAGCAGAAGCCACCGCTTGGCCTGTTGATTATGAGGGGGATATTATAGCAGGCGTTTTAGGTAAAATCCCGAATAAGACTTATGGTGATTTGCTTGATAAATATTCGGATGAAATTAGAATCAATATCTAATTGCCGGCCGGCTACTCCAACATTGATCTGTTAAATTCTTTTGTAAATAAACGATGGAGAATACGCTCAATGAAAGCTCCTAACATATTGATACAATACCATCAACTTGCCCGACAATTCAATCAGACCTAGCTCATATCATTTTTATGAATAATCGTGATGAATATCCGTTTTGCATATTAAATAATCTTCTTGGCTCGATATATAAATGTCATACATTCATCTCCATGATTTTAGCTACAGTTAAATCAAGATAATCTAAGCTTTTACTTAGAGCTATTGCTAACTCAGCATAAGGACAAATTTCTGGATTTAGCAAAAAAATACCAAATACACTAAATAAGTAATACTTCACATTTGTTGGATTACATTTAAGAATTTCGCAATGAATTTTAAGATATGGTGCCAATTGCGAAGGAGAAAGTTTTAAGTCCTGTGCCAAGTGAATGAGGTCATTGATAGCATTACCAGCCAAGCGTAGCCCGCCCCAATCAACAATCACAAAAGGATAAAGGGATTTGCTTTCCGGCGGTGGTGATAAAATATTTCCTCTATGTAAGTCGTTGTGCATCAGCGATAGGCGGGGACGCCAACGCTTTGTTTTAAGCTCAACCAAAGCTTCTTGGACTAAAGCCTTCACAGCTTTAGGAAGTTGACTATACTGAGAGAGGGCAAGCAGGGGATGTTCAAACTCGCTCTCAGTTTCTTCTGGTAATGAATCTACCACTGTATGGCGCGCGACCTCACTCAACCAAGTTAACACTTGCTCACGTTGCCGATATATTTCCCACCGGTTGCGAGGATAGCAGTAAGGGGAGATAGCAAAATAGACTCCATCAGATAAACCTACCTCAAGAGGTATTAGTACACATGAACCATGATGTGCTCCTAAGTGCTCACGTGCAGAAATAGCACAATCAGCAGCTACCCGAACTGTTATCGGGTGTTTCGGTATTGAAAGCATTACAAATATAGTCGGAGATCCAGCCAAATTAAATACTATGTATCTCTTTTGCGTGTCTTCTCCCTCGTAACCTCTCCGTACAAATTGCTCGATTTCCCCAACGCCACCATATGATTGCATAATCCGACTTATAGCTTCAGAAATAATGGGGGTGAACTGCCCCGTCTCTGGAAAAGTAATAAAATAAGCACCGGGCCGCCAAAATTTCAATGTGTAGCTAAACACATATTTGGTTTTTATTCGTAAAAAATAAAATATTGCCCTTATCATTTTACCCCGTTCAAAAATTACAGAAAACTTCCTTAAACTTGTTTACGCTAAAGTAGCAAAGAAACTAAATTACTACTGTGCACTCCTAAAAATTGAACTTCAGGGCTATTGTGAGAAGTGATTTCATAAAATTTCAATTACCTCTAAGACTCACCGAATTTCTGACTCAATCAGGTGGTTTTAGCGCAATTTCCAGAAAATTTCCCGGCCTTATGCCATGATGGGCATACCTACCCTCCCTCGCTTCATTAACTGCGCCAAATGATTCACGTTATACACCAGATTCATTATACTGATTTTTATCTTAACTTGACTTAAACCAATACACTCTTCCCGTTAATTACGTTGCTTGGGCCCTTCCACAAAGGTGGCATCAATCACTTGTCCGACTCATGCCACATAGCCATGCCGCCAACTATTGGTGAAAGTGGTCAAACAGAACTTTTTCCAAATACAGTGCGCACATCTACGCAAAGCTAAGCAAGAACGTGATCGGTAGGCAACGCCCCTGTGTTTGGCTTGTTGAAACGCGATGGTAAGGTCTATACCAAGGTTATATCCTATGCTAGCGGCACGACATTGCTGCCGACTATTGAACGTAAAGTCATTCCTGATAGTATTCAGATTGCTAGTGTGGCTATCATATGTTGGATGTTCTGGTTTTAAGCACTGCCGTATTAACCACTCGAAGCTAAGCTATTGGTAGATAATCAGAGCCACACAATAGTACCGAGAGTGGAGTCAAGCCAAGCGCCATATGCGTAAATTTAATGGCGTTCCTAAGGCTAATTTTGGCTTGTTTTTGAAGGAGTGCGAGTGTCGTTTTAACAACCCAATACCACAAACGCAGTTAACACAATTGAAACAATGGATTAAGTAGCATATGGGTTAGTTATCTAGAACAGTTCTACAAGTATTATCTTACTGAATACTTTTTAAATGCTCGGTAAGATAAAGTCGTACACATCCTATTATTTACTTACCCCAGAACACCGAATTCAGCGCGGTCGCGCAACACTTCATTCACTAAATCTACGCCAATTTTTTCAGCACCACTAGAGAAGCCATAGACCAGTACCATATCACTCAAAATATTGATACTTCTAGGAATACCTTTACTCGACTCAGCAATCAGTTCAATGGCACGCTGTGTAAACAGATTTTCTTCCCGACCTGCCACTTTTAACCTGTGTTCTATATATTTGACAACCTCTGCTGGCTGTAAAGGTGGGATAAAGAAATCAACTGCGACACGCTGAAAGAATTGCTGCAAATCAGGCCTACGAAGCAGCTCTCTTAATTGAGGCTGCCCGACCAGCACAACCTGTAGCATCTGATCTTTATCAGCATTAATGTTAGACAACATGCGTAAAGACTCCAACGCCGCAGGACTCAGATTCTGCGCTTCATCTACAATCAGCACCACTCGGCGCCCTGTCACATAGCTGGAAATCAAAAACTGCTGAAATGCATCAAAAAGCGCTATCTCTGATAAGCCTTCATAAGGCTGCTCAAATGCCAACATAATCCAGCTTAATAGATTATCCACTTTCTGGTGGGTGTTATACACGATGCCTATCAGAATATCTGAATCAACATTATTCAGTAAATGGCGAACCAATGTCGTTTTACCGCAACCAATTTCTCCACATACCACGGTAAAGCCCGCACGATTCGCAATTCCATATTCAAGCATGGCATAAGCCATACTATGCCTATGGCCTAAAAAGAGAAAATCTGGGTCCGGCTGAATAGAGAATGGCTTTTCGTTAAGCCCATAAAATACTTCGTACATGTTTTTATATGCCTTATTTACATTTTTCTGTGTTAAACAAACATTTATCTAATGCTAATTTCAATATAGTTAATATTAAGCGCTAATTAATTTTTAGGTATAAAAAATTATTGAGTGGCCGGTTTTTCTGAGAAACCACAAAAGATAGAAGCGAATTATCTAATAACATCACTCAAGCTATTCCAATTCAATAGCCTCTTTAACTTGGGTTGCATTCCCAAAAGCTCTAATTGTAAGCTCTGTTTATCCAATTGTTTTTTAAGTAGCAACAATAGCCCAAAAAAACCAAAGCTTAGATATTCTGTGTTAGTAAGATCAACTTGCACAGGTTTATTTTGCAGGCTAGCTTCCCTGACTAAAGCACGAACATCAGATGGAACAGGGTCAAGGACTACACTGCTGACAGTTAGTCTACAGCACGCATTTTGATAGTTCAAACTAACTTTACTTTCTTGTGACAATCGTTCCAGATTTTTCTGGTTCAATCTTAACCACAATACATGTGGAAATACTTTTGTAACAAGCAGTCTTAAGAAAAACCAGCCGTCATGCCAGTAGCGTTTCCATAAACCTGGCTCTTCTTTAATACGCCAGAGCCATTCCAATCCGATTTTTTGAAAGCACACCGGCGCTCTTTTCAGTCGTTTTGCCTCAAAATTTATCACTGCACCAAGGTGGCTGACTATAGGCACTTTAATCTGATGTAAGTTTTTAACAATCCAGGCCTGCCCTTTTTTTGCACCTAACGCTATCACTAAAAAATCTGCCCCGCTCAAGTTAATATCGTTAATAATCTCAGCTGTACTCATCTCAGCCACGGTTCCAAAGCCCGGAGAGCGGTAGCCGACACAAGTCAATCCTGTTGATTTTTCATTGATAAGCTTACTGGCTTCAGCCGCAACATCATCTATACCGCCAAAAAAATACACCGCCATTTTTTTTAGGTTTTCTTGGCCTAGCGCTTCAAATAATGTCGACCCCGCGACCCTTTCGTGAATGGGAATGCCGAGCAACCGTGCAATCCAGACGATTGGCGCACCATCTGCAATCACCACGTCGCTATGAATAACTGAATTACGAAAATCCGCGTCATGCTGTGACATACCTAAAAAATTAAGATTTGGTGTTGTCAAAAAACATGAGCTTTTTTTGAGTTGAGCATCACGCAATCGCGTGATTGTTTGCGATAAATTTATCGCATCGAAAGGCAGCCCCCCTATGCAATATACCTCGCGATCAAAATCATCCATACACTGAACCTAATCCCTTTCTGTTTTATTCCAGGCTTTTTGCCTTTTAAATAAAAACTTAATGTAATGCGGGATTTTTAAAGCCACATAAACTGGCACCAATAGCAGTGTAGACAAAGAGATTATTTTTCTGCCCCAACCCCACCAGGCAACGCCAATAGCAATTGCTAAAATAACAACGCCAAATAGCGCAATCTGGAAGGCTAGCTGTGCTGTACCGAGCAGCATATAGACAACTCCTGTCACCATTACATCGCCAACAAGTAGTGCTACCAATAAAGCCAGCGGTGGAACGGACAGGTCAAATGCCATCGCCAGTAAGTTTTTATCAAGCTTACGAATGCCCTGAGCAAATAATCTAGGCACTTCCGAAAGAATCATAGCCAAATGCCCATGTTCCCAGCGTGTACTCTGGCCAGCTTGTATTTCAGATGCTAGCGGAAAATAACTAGTTACCAATGAATTAGAGTAAAAAAGCGGTGGTGTAC
>JAZJZG010000039.1:0-11183 GCA_040389995.1 Pseudomonadota bacterium
TGGCTAGCCAGTATTTGCATAAAGAAAAAGTAGATTTAGCTGAAATCATTTGTAAGTATATGGAAGAGAAGCACGGCGTAAAAGGCCGTGTACATTTCAACGTCGGTGGTGCGCAAGCCGTTGAAGACTCATTGAAAGTAGTCCGTAATCACACTGGCAAAACCCATCAATTTGCTTTTATGGGCGGTTATCATGGCCGTACTTTAGGCGCTTCTGCGATTACTTCCAGTTTCCGCTATCGTCGTCGTTTCGGTAACTTCTCTGACCGCGCACATTTCGTGCCTTATCCATACTGTTTCCGTTGTCCGTATGACATGAAAGTGGAAACTTGCGACACGTATTGCCATAAGGAATTTGAAAAACTGTTTGAAACTGAATATCAATCAGTGTGGGATGAAAAAGCCAAGGAATGTGAATTCGGTGCTTTTTATATTGAGCCTGTGCAAGGTACAGGTGGTTACATTATCCCGCCCGAAGGTTATATGCAGAAGCTGCAGGCAAGCCTTAAAAAACGCAATGTTTTGCTAGTGGCGGATGAGATTCAAATGGGTGTGTATCGCACCGGGAAATTATGGTCTTGGGAAAACTTTGGTATCGTGCCTGATATTTTTGTATTTGGTAAAGCGATCACTAATGGTTTAAATCCTTTATCAGGTATTTGGGCGCGTGAAGAATTGATTAATCCTGAGAAATTCCCGCCAGGCACGACGCATTCTACTTTTGCGTCAAATCCACTTGGTACTTCTGTCGCCTTAGAGGTCATGAAAATGACACAGGAGCATGATTTTGAGCCGCAAATTCGTGAGCGTGGCGCTTATTTCCTGAAGCGCATTCAGGAACTTAAGTCACGCTGGAAAGTGGTCGGTGATGTGAGTGGTCTAGGTCTTGCGCTGCGTATTGAGCTTTGTACCGAAGATGGTTATACACCTAGCCGCGCGCTGGCAGATCGTATGTTTAATGAAGGCCTAAAAGGCGATATTGACATTGATGGTAAAAAATATGGCCTGGTATTGGATATCGGCGGCTATCAAAAAAATGTGATCACCTTGGCGCCATCATTATTGATTACCAATGATGAAATCGATTTAGGCATTAAATTGTTTGAGTCTTTGTTAAAACGTTGCGGTGCGCAGTAACTAGCAGTTGCATGCAAGGCATTACCGTTTTTGATTTTGACCAGAGTGTGACTGCTCAGCCTGCTTTTTTACAGCGCTTTAATACTAGGCTTACTATCAAATCAATGATGCCTTTTCAACGTTTGGCGAGGCTTTGGTGCAGCGTGGGTAATTTTAAAAAAACCAGCGCTGCAATGCAGCTTAAAAGCCCGAATCAGTTTAGCTTATTAGGTTCGGGTGACTATCACCATCTGACACTGGCTTTGTTACAGCAGCACCAAGCGCCATTTACGCTGGTGCTGTTTGATAACCACCCGGATTGGATGCGACCACCACATCAGTATCATTGTGGTAGCTGGATTTATACGGCGGCACGCCTGCCGCAGGTGGAGCGGATCGTGATCATT
This sequence comes from Pseudomonadota bacterium, assembly GCA_040389995.1. Classification (GTDB taxonomy): domain Bacteria; phylum Pseudomonadota; class Gammaproteobacteria; order Burkholderiales; family Methylophilaceae; genus Methylotenera. Next base: position 1,523 of record JAZJZG010000039.1, read on the forward strand.
GGTCTTGAAAACGGTGATTTAGCGGGTAAGAAGTTTCTGGCGGGTGATGTTGAGAGTTATCACAAACAAAAAATCGTATTGTTGCCATATTCTGCGGTGGAAGCACAAGTTAACCAAGAAAAAGACGCTCAGCAACAAACTGTGCGCCTTGAATCTAAGCTCAAACAGAACTTAACTGCAGGTATACAGGAAATTTTAGCGGCGATTACCACGATGCAGGTTTATATCAGTATCGATAAAGATTGTTTACGCAGCGAGGATGCAATCACTAACTGGGAGCAGGGCACTCTGCCGTTAGAGACTGTGTTGGCTAGTATTAAAGCTATTGGTGAAGCTCATCAGATTATCGGTGCGGATACGGTAGGGGATTATTCACCACCAGTATTTACCTCACCACTAAAATGGATAGGCTCATGGTTAGATCGCCCAGCAGATGCTTGGCGTATGAGTGCACAAGCCAATGCAAATGCAGTCAATGGCAGTACTAATATTAAACTCGCCAATGCACTTGGTTTTGTATAAATAACTTTGCCTAATTACAGCGGTCATAAATCTAAATGTTACTAAGTTTAAAATCGATTAGTTTGTTTGCTTTTGCGATGGCACTCGATACATTAGGCAATATTTTATTTAAAAAAGGCATGAATCATTTTCCAAATTCAACGCTAGCTGGATGGTATGGCCACTGGGCCACCATTAAGCAGGCGCTGTCTCGTAAAGAAATAGTGTTGGGGGCGATAGTCGTTGTGATAGAGGCGATAGTGTGGCTAGCTTTCTTATCCATTACTCCGCTCAATATTGCGGCACCGCTTTCCAGTGCGAATAATATTTTTATTTTAATTGCCTCCGCCTGGTTCTTAAAGGAGCGGATTAGTCCGAAGCGTTGGTTAGGTGTAGCCCTGATTATTACGGGTATGCTATTTGTTGGGGGTAACTAGGTGTGACGCAAGCTTTAATGATGAAAGAACCCATGTTGGAAATAAAAACTGAAAATACTTTTGAAGTACCACAGCATCATGCCGCTCAAGCAAGTATAGATGCATTATTAGGCTCAATCGGCTTTATTGAACGTAAAGGCAAAGTGGGCGTACTGTTAGTGCATGGCTTGACCGGTACCCCTGCTGAAATGAAACAGTTCGGTAAAGTGATTGCCCGCCAAGGGTTTACTGTGGCCTGCCCAGAGCTTGCCGGACACTGTGCAACGATTGAAGACTTAACTGCGACTAAATGGCTGGATTGGTATAAATCTATCGAGATAGCATTTGATGCACTAAAAGAAGAGTGTGAGCATGTGTTTGTCGTGGGCTTGTGCATGGGCTCGCTGATTGCGTTAATGCTTGCAGCAAAAAGAAAGCTGGAAGTTGCCGGAGTGATTTTACTATCAACCACGTTCTTTTATGATGGCTGGAATGTGCCAAAATTAAGTCAAAAACTACTTTTACCGCTAGTACTTTACACGCCACTTAAATATTTTATACAGTGGGAAGAGCCCCCGCCTTATGGCATCAAGGATGAGCGTGTGCGTGCAATGGTTCATGCCGTTTTAGAAAACCGTGACAGCCAGGCCGCAGATAAAGTGGGCTATTTTAAGATTCCGGCTACCGTGATTTTAGAAAGTGTGCGCATGATTAAAGCGGCTAAAAAAATCCTGAAGAATGTGACTACTCCAACATTGATCGTGCACTCGACTGAAGATGACATCGCCAGCATCAAAAATGCTTACTATACGAAGGAAAATATTTTATCTGAAACGGTAGAAACTTTTTATGTCGATGATACTTACCACGTGTTGACACTGGATAAACGTAAAGATGATATCGCTAAACGTACTGCAAGGTTTTGTAAAGAACAAGCACATAAACTTGATGCAATGCGTGCGATTCAAGCCATCGGATAGCAAGTGGCTATATAATAGGCGCTTGCCTAAATAGAATGAGAAAGTAATAAATTATGTCATCTACAACAGTTAACTTACCTAGCCTTGATGAAGTATCACAGACTTTAGCCAAGATGATTGCCGATAAAATGGAGCTGGATTTGGCCAGTATCCAGCCAGATAGCAATCTGCAAGCACTGGGGCTGGATTCACTGGATACATTCGATTTGATTTTCAATGCGGAAGATCACTTTAAAATCAAAGTGCCGAATGACCAAATTGATATCAACACATTGCATGATGTTGCTGTATTAGTACATAGATTGATTACTGAACAAAATAATGGGTAATTTGTTAGACCGACAACGCGTAGTTATTTCTGGTTTAAGTGTTGTATCCCCATTAGGAAATACGGTTGCCGATCTAACTCAGCAACTGTTTAACGGTGTTTCTGGAATTACACGGCTCGATACTGCATTTGTCGACAAGCTAGATTGCAAAATTGCCGCACAAGCACAATTTAACCCGGCCGATTACTTTACTAAACACAAGTATTCTATGCTCGACCGAGCCAGCCAGATGGCGCTATATACCAGTATAGAAGCCATTAAGCATGCAGGTTTAGAGTTAAATGATGCACTCAGGCCGCGCATGGGCATTTATCTGGGCACCGGTATGGGTGGCGCGCATGCATTTGAAGATGCTTACGTGAGACTTTATCGGGATGGTTTAAGTCGACTCAAACCATTTACCGTTTTAATGGGTATGTATAATGCGCCGGCCTCAGCTATTGCCCTTGAGCATCAAATCACCGGCCCCAATCAAACATTTTCAACTGCCTGCTCATCCTCTGCCGTTGCAATTGGTGAAGCTGCCAGGCTAATACGCCATGGCTACGCAGATGTGATGCTCGCAGGCGGTAGTGAAGCTTTCTTAACCTACGGCAGCATCAAGGCTTGGGAAGCGTTAAGAACATTGGCTGTAGAAGATGCCGACGACCTCGGCGCATCTTGTAAACCTTTTTCTGCGAACCGTACAGGCTTAGTGTTGGGCGAGGGTGCTGCTTTGCTTGTGCTGGAGTCTTATGAGCATGCTAAGGCCCGTGGGGCGACGATTTATGCTGAGATTGTCGGTTATGGTTCAGCAAGTGATAGCAACCATATCACTCAGCCATCAGTAAACGGCCAGGCCGCTAGCATGCAAGCTGCATTGCTGGATGCCGCATTGCCAGCAGAAGCTATTCAGTATATCAATGCACATGGCACAGGCACTCAATTAAATGATGTGACCGAAACTCAAGCGATTAAAAAAGTTTTTGGCGACCACGCTTATGACTTAAGTGTAAGCTCAACAAAGTCCATGCATGGGCATTTGATGGGCGCCGCCGGCGCACTGGAAGCGATCATCACGGTGATTGCATTACAGAACGGTAAATTGCCGCCAACGATTAACTTAGTTAACCCAGATCCAGAGTGTGATTTGGACTATGTTCCGAATGATTCTAAAGCCTTGCCTCAACTTGAATATGCCATGTCAAATTCATTTGCATTTGGCGGTACTGGCGCAGTTTTAATCCTTAAAAAATAGCCTGGATATGCAGCTTGCCCTCAGTGACAATCGAGACGAATCATATCGTTATGAAACGCATCACACCTTTATTACTGCAAATGGCGATGAGGCAGCTTGGCAAGGCTTGATGCAAGATTCTTTAGAGGGCTATCGTTATCATTTGGCTTTTGAGTCAGGCAAGGTGTCGGGCTTTAAAACAGGTTACATTTCTGTATCAAAAGCAGGCGTTTCGGTCTGTATTGCGCCTATATTCATTACTGATTATGCACTGGATACAACCGTACAAGGCAGCATCAAGACCTTTACTCGCCACTTAAGTAAATGGCTGCCAAAGCTGATGACGTTGCGCCTGTTATGTGTAGGCTCTCCGGTTACAGATTCAGCAAAAATTGGCTATAGTAAAGACCAGCCTTTGAGTGCCGAGCTTGTTAAACTGTTATCTGGTAAGCTGGACGAAGTTGCAAAACTGGAGGGTGCTAGTGTCATTGCTTTTAAGGATGTATTAGCAACTGATGCAAAGCAATTCTGGCCATTGTTAAAAGCGCAAGGTTATTCTTGCGTAGATAATATGCCCGTGGCTAGTAATGCGATTGATTTCAAAGATTTAGATGGTTATCTGGCTACATTAAGTTACAGCACACGCAAAGGTTTACGGCGTAAGCTCAAGAAAATCAATCAATTGCGCATAGAAGAGCATGATGGATTACCGCCGCATTTAGAGGAAATATATCAACTGTATCTAAACTGCTATGAAAAAAGCGAGCTTAAGTTTGAGAAACTGACGTTAGCGTTTTTTGAATCATTAGCAGAATTAATGCCTGAACAGTGCCGTTTTGTACTGTACTACTTTGAAGAGAAGTTGATTGGATTCAACTGTTTGCTGCATGGGAACGGTGTGCTAATGGATAAATACATAGGCTTGGACTACGTGTATAGTCATCAGGTGAATTTGTATTCATTAAGCTGGATCCATAATATTGAAATGTGCATACGGGATGGTTTTCACACTTTCCAAAGTGGCCAGGCGGCCTATGAAACTAAATTAAGCTTGGGTGCAAAGCTAGAGCAGACACAGGTTTTATTTAAACATCGTAGTAAGTTCGTTAATCCATTACTAAAATTAGCTTCACGTTTCCTCGCCTATGGCAATTTTGATTCTGCAGCCAACACTACTACCTAAAAATATAAATTAAAAGAATATAAAAATATGCGTTTACCTACTCACTTAGGTTGGGATGTGGTTGTTTTAATTGCAGTCTTGCTGTTTTTAGATACTGTTGCGCAGATATTTTTCAAGATCGGCGTCATGCATCTTGGGGAGTTTCCTACCCAAAGTGTTAGTGAAATTTGGCACTACTGCTTGCAGTTGGCATTGAATCCCTATGTGATTGGTGGTGTTCTAGCATTGCTATTTGCTTTTTTTACCTGGCTGGCACTCATAGCCAAGGTGGATTTAAGCTTTGCCCATCCTATGACTTCACTTGTGTATGTAGTGATACCGCTTAGTGCCTCCTGGTTACTCAATGAACCGCTACATTTGAACCAGCTGATTGGTATCTTGTTTATTGTCATCGGTGTTTTTATCATCTCAGATGATGCTGCCGAAGTTGATAAGTGAAATTCTGCCGTCTTGAGTAATCGCATTTAATCAGCCGGTTGTTGACAGCAAATTCGTGCTTTTGGCGGCTTAATCGCCGCTAATCTGGTAGAATTTGTCTTTTACAATTGTAGACATTTAGCTGAGTTTTCATGACAGGTTCCAAAATGATTTGCCTGCGCGGTAATGCCGCCTTATCTCAATTCCGTATTGAAAAAATTCAAGAGAAATTAGGCCGCCTTAGCCCTAATATCCAACATATTTATGCCGACTTCTGGCATTTTGTTTGGCTGGAAAGCGAGAAAGATGCTTCGCTGGATAATCACAAACAAGAAACACTCAAACAAATTCTCACTTATGGCCCAGCCCTGCAGGTTAAAGACCCGCAAGGCGAGTTCTTTTTAGTATTACCTAGAGTCGGTACTATCTCGCCGTGGTCATCACGTGCGACGGATATTGTGCAGCAGTGCGGCTTGCCCGAAATTATGCGTGTCGAGCGTGGTATTGCTTATTACGTGCAAACCAAAAATGGCCTGGCTTTAACTGAAGCCGAGCGCCAGCAGTTGCTGCCGTTGATTCATGATCGCATGACTGAGATGGTGTTTGCCGATTTGCAAGATGCAGAAAAGCTTTATCATGCCGATACACCGGTGCCACTAAGCACGGTAGATGTGCTGCAAGGCGGTAAAGCGGAGTTGGTCAAAGCCAATAGCGCTTTGGGTTTGGCGCTATCGCCAGATGAAGTCGATTATTTGTTCGATAATTTCAGTAAAATCAAGCGCAACCCTACCGATGTAGAGTTGATGATGTTTGCACAAGCGAACTCTGAGCATTGTCGCCACAAGATTTTCAATGCAGATTGGGTGATTGACGGTCAGCAGCAGGAATTATCTCTGTTTGCCATGATACGCAATACGCACAAGCTGCACCCTGGCAGCACGGTGGTAGCTTATTCTGATAACTCTTCTATAGTAGCTGGCCAGCACCCGGGTCAAGCCACAAAACGTTTTTATCCGCAAGATGGTGGTGCGTATGGCTACATTGAGGAGGAAATGCACTACTTAATGAAGGTGGAAACGCATAATCACCCCACGGCCATTTCTCCATTTGCTGGCGCTGCTACCGGTGCCGGCGGTGAGATTCGGGATGAAGGTGCGACGGGTAGTGGTTCTAAACCTAAAGCGGGTTTAACGGGTTTTTCCGTATCCAACTTGAATATTCCAAATTTCACCCAGCCTTGGGAGTTGGCTAATTACGGTAGACCAAGCCGTATTGCATCGCCTTTGCAGATTATGCTTGATGGACCCTTAGGTGGCGCAGCGTATAACAACGAGTTTGGTCGGCCAAATATTGCCGGTTATTTCCGTACTCTTGAGTTAGAAGTCAATAATGAAGTGCGCGGCTATCACAAACCGATTATGTTGGCGGGCGGTATCGGTAATATCTCGGCCAAGCATGCCATGAAAAATCCGATTCCACCAGGTGCAGCTTTGGTGCAGCTGGGCGGTCCAGCTATGTTGATCGGGCTGGGCGGTAGTGCTGCATCGAGTATGGATACTGGCAGCAATGTCGAGAATCTGGATTTTGATTCAGTGCAACGTGGTAATCCTGAGCTGGAAAGAAGAGCACAGGAGGTGATAGATAGATGCTGGCAACTTGGTGACGATAACCCCATTTTAAGTATTCATGATGTAGGCGCAGGGGGTATTTCTAATGCGTTTCCTGAGTTAGTCAATGATGCAGGTATAGGCGCGGTGTTCCAGTTGCGTGATGTGCATAATGAAGAGCCAGGTATGTCACCCCGCGAGTTGTGGAGTAATGAGGCGCAAGAGCGTTACGTGATGGCGATAGCGCAAGAAGATCTGCCTCGCTTCAAGGCCATATGCGAACGTGAACGCTGCCCGTTTGCAGTTGTTGGTGTCGCAACTGCAGAACGTCATTTAACGGTGGCTGACAGTCATTTTGGCAATAAACCGGTCGATATGGATTTATCTGTATTACTAGGTAAGCCGCCTAAAATGACGCGTGATGTTAAAAGTGCAGCAGGCGCACTAAACGCTTTTGATACGAGCAAGATAGATTTAAAAGCTGCCGCAGCCCGTGTGTTGAGACTACCAGGCGTGGCTGATAAAACCTTCTTGATTACCATTGGCGATCGCACGGTGACAGGTTTGGTCGCACGTGAGCAAATGGTCGGACCGTGGCAAGTGCCGGTGGCCGATGTGGCGGTGACGCTGGCAGGTTTTGAAACGTATAGCGGCGAAGCCTTTGCCATTGGCGAGAAAGCACCGTTGGCATTGGTGAATGCACCAGCTTCAGGACGCATGGCGATAGGTGAGGCGATTACCAATATCGCGGCTTGTTTGATTGATGATTTAAGTGATTTGAAACTGTCAGCCAACTGGATGGCACCGGCTGGACACGCCGGTGAGGATGCTGCTTTGTTTGCAACAGTCAAGGCGGTAGGCATGGAGCTTTGCCCGCAGCTTGGTATCAGCATCCCAGTGGGTAAAGATTCCATGAGTATGAAAACGGTGTGGAATGAGGCTGGTGCAAATAATGCCGTCGAAAGTAAAGCCGTCATATCACCGATTTCATTGGTGGTCACTGCTTTTTCAGCAACACCGGATGCGCGTAAAACACTGACGCCGCAATTAAAGGCAGATATCAACTCTAAATTGATTTTAATCGATTTAGGTGCAGGTAAAAACCGCATGGGTGGCTCAAGTTTGGCACAGGCGTATGGTGCAGTGGGCGATGTGGCACCGGATGTGGATGATGCGAGCCAACTGAAGCACTTTTTCGCCACCATACAAAAACTCAATAAAGCTGGCAAGTTGCTGGCCTATCATGATCGCTCTGATGGCGGTTTATTTACGACTTTAGTGGAAATGAGTTTTGCTGGACATTGTGGTTTGCAAGTCGATGTTTCTAGCTTGCCAGGTGATATTGCCAGCGTGCTGTACAACGAAGAGCTTGGGGCCGTCATTCAGGTAGCTGCGTTAGAGGCAGATGCGATTGCAGCGCAATTTAACGGTGTGGCGCATGTGATTGCCGATGTGGTCAGCGGTAATCAAATCCAGATTACTCAGCATGGCCATACGGTATTCAGCGATACGCGTGTCAATTTACACCGCATGTGGTCTGAAACTACCTATCAAATGCAAAAACTGCGTGATAACCCATTATGTGCGCAACAAGAGTATGACCGTATCCTGAACGAAGCTAACCCAGGCTTGTCTATTCAGCTTAGCTATACGCCTGCTGAGAATATCGCTGCGCCATATATTAATACTGGCGTTAGGCCAAAAATGGCGATACTCCGCGAGCAGGGCGTGAATGGACATGTAGAAATGGCAGCTTCGTTCGATCGTGCCGGGTTCGCTACTTACGATGTGCATATGAGTGATGTGATCAGTGGTCGTGTCACGCTGCAAGACTTTGCTGGATTTGTCGCTTGTGGCGGTTTTTCTTACGGCGATGTATTGGGCGCCGGTGAAGGCTGGGCTAAATCTATTTTGTTTAATGTACGTGCGCGGGATGAGTTTTCGGCATTTTTTGCACGACCAGATAGTTTTGCCTTGGGTGTATGTAACGGCTGTCAAATGATGAGTAATCTACGCGAGCTGATTCCGGGTGCCGCACACTGGCCACATTTTGTGCGCAATAAATCAGAGCAGTTTGAAGCTAGACTATGTATGGTGGAGATTTTAGAGTCGCCATCACTATTCTTTAATGGCATGGCAGGTAGCAAAATGCCGATTGCTGTTGCACATGGTGAAGGTTATGCGGAATTTTCTCAACAACATACGGTCAATAGTTCGTTAGCCAACAAGCTGGTGACGATGCGTTTTGTCGATAACGCATTAATGCCAACGGAAATCTATCCTTTTAACCCTAACAGTTCGCCATTGGGCGTTACTGGATTAACCAGCACAGATGGGCGTTTTAGTATTATGATGCCACATCCTGAACGGGTAATTCGTAATGTGCAAAATACTTGGCAGGCATGTGGTGATGTGGAAGATAGCGCCTGGATTCGCATGTTCCGTAATGCAAGGCGTTACTTAGGATAATATTTTGCATTGGTTTTGAGTGATGTTTGGTTTAATAGTGGTAAAGCAAGCAATAAGTTAGGTAAAGAAGTTAATTATTAATAAATAAGGCAGGAGAAAAATCGTATGAAATTTTTTAAAATGTTGCTGGCTGTGGTGGTTTTAGGTTTCACTATGAATACAATGGCGGCAACGCAACTGACTGACGACCAATCTGTTGAATTTACTGATGCAGTCGGTAAAGGCGATATGAAGCTTGTAAAAAAATATATCGAGAGTGGCGTAGATGTGAATGCAACTTACTTTGCATGGTCTCCTATCCAAATGGCTGCGACTAAAGGTCAGTTCGAAGTTGTCAAATACTTAACAGAACATGGTGCAAATCTTGATTACGTGCACCCAATGACCAAAATGACGGCTTTTCATTTAGCTGCTTACGATGGTAATGAATCAGTAGGAAGCGACATTTCAACAGGACGATATCTTGGAACGCCTTGCGATGAGCCGACGGGAAATAAATAGCTTGTTTGAGCTGCTGTATTTCTTGCCAGCGCTCCCCCATCC
>JAZJZG010000039.1:11193-11417 GCA_040389995.1 Pseudomonadota bacterium
GAAAAAATCGTTAAATATCTGGCTGAACACAATGCCGACATCAATAAAAAAATGCAGGGTGGTGTTGATATTATCCGTGTGGTACGCGACACCGGTAACACCAAAATGATTGAATTGCTTAAATCATTAGGTGTTAAAGAAGATGGTTGCCAAGAAGAAAAATGCTTATAAGTTTTAGTGATGTTAAATAATAATATATTAGTATACATTTTGCGATCAAAAAT
>JAZJZG010000040.1:0-28330 GCA_040389995.1 Pseudomonadota bacterium
CAAACACCACTCTCACACCTTTACCTTGGGTGATTTTATTCACTTCAGCGACGATGTCTTGTTCTTCAGAGGCGATGACGTATTTAGCGCCAGCTTTAAGTAATGCATCTTTTTTGTCACTTTTTCGTGTCATCGCAATCGGTATCGCACCAATCATATTCGCGATTTCAATCGCGGCCAGACCCACACTGCTAGACGCCGCTGTAATCAGCACAAAATCACCAGCTTTGGTATCCGCCATTTCGATTAGTGCACCGTAAGCAGTGGTATATTGCATCCAGATAGCGGTTGCCTCCACCCATGATAAATGAGCCGGATGTTTCACAACCGCGTGAACAGGCATATTCACCAGCTCGCCATAAGTGCCATATTGATTCATTGAGAATGCAGGAATTGTACTGACAGCATCCCCAACCTTGAACCCAGCAACACCGTCACCTACCGCAGCAACCGTACCGGCAGCTTCATAGCCTAATCTAGAAGGAAATTGCGGTGTTTCTAAATATTGACCATGACGAAACATAGCTTCCGCACGGTTTAAACCTATGGCATGCACTTTGATTTGCACCTCATCTTTCGCTGGTGCAGTTACTTGCTCTTCTATAATCTGCAATACTTCCGGCCCACCAGTTTGATGGAATTTGACAACACGTGACATAGCATTAACTCCTTGATTTAAAGTTTAATAATCCCAGCCCGACAAAACAATCTTGCCAATAGTAGTGCCAGACTCAAGCTGTGCATGAGCCGCACGCAAATTAGCCGCATTGATAGGCATCTTGATTTCATTCACCGTAGTTTTTAATGTACCGTGGTCAATCAATTTTGTTATCCGCTCTAAAATATGGTGCTGTTCTAGCATGTCGGCGGTTTTGAACATAGAGCGGGTAAACATCATTTCCCACACAAATGTTGCACTTTTTGCCTTAAGCAAACCTAAATCAACCGGCCGCTCAGTTTCTACAATTGAACAAATCTTGCCTTGCGGTTTAATTAGCTCCGCCATAGCTTTGAAATGCGCATCAGTGTCGTTAGCACATAAAATATAATCAACTTGAGGGATTGCCAGCGCATGCATCTGCGCAACTAAGTCTTGCCTATGGCTAATGACATGATTTGCACCTAGCGCCTTGACCCATTGAATCGTTTCAGGGCGCGATGCCGTAGCAATGACCTGCAAACCCGCAACTTTACTCGCAAGCTGAATCGCTATTGAACCCACACCGCCTGCTCCGCCTATGATGAGTATGCTCTTATCTCGACTCTTTACTGCATCTTCCGCAATGCCCAACCTATCGAATAATGACTCCCAAGCGGTAACCGAGGTCAGAGGCAAAGCGGCGGCGGCTTCAAAACTCAAGCTTTGCGGTTTATGCCCGACGATACGCTCATCTATTAGCTGATACTCGGCATTGCAGCCGCTACGTGTGACATCACCGGCGTAATACACCAAATCCCCTACATTGAATAACGTAACATCTGCGCCTGTCTCTAATACCTCTCCAGCGGCATCCCAACCTAGAACTTTAGGTTCGACCTCAACATTGGCTTTGGCTTTGCGTATTTTGGTATCTACAGGATTAACCGCTATCGCGTGTATCTTCACCAACAAGTCGCGCCCCGCAGCCTTAGGCTTTGGTAATTCCAAATCCATAAGTGATTCCGGATGTTCAATGGGCAAATATCTAATAAGTCCGACGGCTTTCATAATGATTCCTAACACTAAATACTTTATAAGAAAATATACTTAAATAACAAAAATGAACATCTTTAATTTGCTAATTTTAAATAATATCAAGTAAAACTTAAGATAGCTTTTTAATAGTTATTCAGCTAAATTCGACTCTCTATGCATGAAGAATACTTTAATCAATTCAAGCTCGCACGTAGCCTAAATCGACATCATCATTTCTATTTAGGGCCGACTAACTCAGGTAAAACCTATCAGGCGTTAATTACTTTAGAACGTGCGGAATCAGGTGTTTATCTTGCGCCTTTGCGATTACTGGCGATGGAGGTTCGCGATCGATTAGTCGCGGCCGGCGTGCCATGCAATTTAATTACCGGTGAAGAGCGTGTCTTGATGGCGGGCGCACAGCATACGGCCTCGACTATTGAAATGATGAATTCTGCAAAAATTGTTGAGGTCGCCATTATTGATGAGATTCAAATGCTGCAAGACGATGATAGAGGCAGCGCCTGGACCTCCGCGCTGGTTGGTGTGCCGGCAAAACAAGTATTTATCTGTGGTTCAAACGCCGTAACAAATCCGTGTTTGGCGGCTATTACCGCGATGGATGAAACTTATGAAATCACCTATTTGCAACGTAAAACGCCATTATTACTGGAAGATGAAAGCTTATGTGGCAAACGTTACAGCCGCCAAAAAATAAAACCTAAACTACAAAAAGGTGATGCCATCATCGCCTTTAGCCGCAAAGATGTATTGACGTTTTCTGCTCGCTTCAGACAATGGGGATTTACCGTAGCCAGCATCTACGGCGCACTTTCACCTGAAGTTCGCCGAACGGAGTCAGAGAGATTCTGTAATGGTACTGCGGATATTTTAGTCGCTACAGATGCAATCGGCATGGGTTTGAACTTGCCGATACGCCGCGTGATTTTTTCTAACATCCATAAATTTGATGGCGTGGCATCTCGTCCGCTTAACGCGACTGAAGTACGCCAAATTGCTGGGCGTGCAGGCAGGTTTGGCATTTATGACACCGGCTATGTCAATGTGCTGGAAAATGATGAGCTGATTCATATTGAGCACATGCTGGACGTTGATGATACGTCTGATTTAACCAAACTCCCTATCAGCATCAATTTTAACCAAATTGGGCTGCTTGCCGCACAGCTACACACGAGAAAGATTGCCGAAGCACTTGTGTACCATCAGCAAAGGTCGCGCTTTAACTCCAGTTTATTTGTCAATACATCGCTGAATAATCAAATTGCTCAAGCGATACTGGTGGATGAACACGCTCCTGAAATGTCACTGCAAGATAAGTTTATATTTATCTGCGCACCCATTTCGCTCAATGTGGCATTTGAAAAAGACTATTACCTGCTGTGCTTGCAAAGTGTAGCGCAATCTCAAATACGCCACTTACCCAAGCCACCTGTTTGGCTAACCTCGGTAAGCCCTAAACATTTAGAAGCCGCAGAATTACTTAGCCATAATTTGAGTTTATACGCTTGGCTAAGTTTTAAATTTCCACAGATTTTTGTAGATGGTGATGCGGTTAAGTCGTTGCGGCAGCGCGTGAGCCGTTATATAGAAAGCGCGCTACTCACCCAATCCGGTTACGGCGATACTAGTCGGGAGATTGATGGCCTAATGACTAGAAAAAGATAAGCTGATTATTTTGGCAAGCTTACTCTTTTGCTAACTTGGTTTTAGCCAGTGCCGGATTGGTAGAAAAGTACTTTTTAATCCCCGTTAAAATCGACGTTACCAGCTTTTCCTGATAGCTTTCGTCATTCAATCTGCGCTCTTCTTCAGGATTACTAATAAAAGCGGTTTCAACCAGAATGGATGGAATATCTGGTGATTTCAATACCGCGAATGCCGCTTGTTCTACATGGCTGGTGTGTAATGTATTGATATTGCCAATTTGACTTAACACCGCTTTACCCAGCTTCAAGCTATCGTTGATAGTGGCCGTTTGTGATAGATCCAGCAAGGTTCTAGCCAACACAGGATCTTTATCATCCAGGCTTACGCCACCTATCAAGTCAGACTCATTTTCTTTCTTGGCTAAATAACGTGCGCTAGCACTGGTGGCGCCGCGCTCAGATAAGGCAAATACTGATGAACCTCTAGCTGATTGGTTGGTAAAGGCATCGGCATGTATCGATACAAATAGATCAGCCTGCAATTTACGCGCTTTTACTACGCGGCCATGCAGTGGAATAAAATAATCGCTATCGCGCGTTAATACCGCGCGCATATTTGGCTCATCGTCAATTTTACTTTTTAAGCGCTTGGCAACCATCAAAGTAATATCTTTTTCCCGGCTACCGTTCGCACCACGTGCACCTGGGTCCTCACCACCATGACCCGCATCGATAGCAATGATAATTTGTCTTCCGCTTTTTTTAGGTTCAGTATTTTTAGTATCGGTATTCTTAGCCTCAGTCTCTTTAGCGTTATTTTTTCTATCTATAGTTTGCACAGTAGCTGAAGTCGTTTCTTGACTATTGCCCTCAGGCTTTGTATTAGCCCCGTTAGCTGGTTTGGCAGCTTCAACAGGCTTATTTGTTTCAACAGGTTTAACAGTTTCAGTTGCTGGGGCTGGCTCATTCGCTTCTGCCTGCTGTGGTAACGGCTCGACAATAACACCGGAGGGTACTGTATTGTTCGTATTTTCCGCGGTATTGGTTTGATTCGGCGCGACTTGGTTATTGTCAGCAACTGGCGCATTCTCACGCTGGGCGAGCATTGCCATTAACGGATCTTTAACGGGATAAACGTCTAATACCAGCCGGTATTTATAGTCACCGGTAGGCGCTAGCGTAAAGGCATTGGGCTTTACTTCTGATTTTAAATCAACCACTAAGCGCACTACATTGACCTGATACTTGGCCACGCGGATCTGTTTAATATAAGGATCACTCGCCAGAATCTTGTCTGTCAATGACTTGACGATAGGGTTGAGCTCAATATTATCAATATCCAGCACAATACGGTCCGGGTTTTGAATCATGGACATTTTATAAACGAAAGGCTTGCCAGACTCTAAAGTGATGCGGGTGTAGTCCTGCGCCGGCCAGACCCGCGCCGCAACCACGCTATTATTAGCTTGCGCCACGCACAGCGAGCTAAATACTAAACTTAAAATAAAACCAGCACATAAACAAAGCTTACTTAACTTCTTCAACAAGGCGTTGCTTACTAACTTGGCTATTTCGAATTTGGTATGCGCTAACTTAATCATCAAATTATTTCAACTTTCATTGCTTGTAAGCACTGCTGCCCTAATGCTGAATGCGCAGTGATATTGATGTTACGACCAGGTGTTTCAAAGTTATCTAAAGTTTTAACAGTGAAACTAAGGTTAAGATCAGGCGTGGGTAATACATTCTGTGCTTTTTCCGGCCACTCAATCAAACAGATGCTTTCGGCATTAAAGTAATCCCTAAAGCCAGCAGCCTCCCACTCTTCATCATCATTAAATCTATATAAATCAAAATGATAAAAATTATATCCAGAAATCACATAAGGTTCAACTAAAGTATAGGTCGGGCTTTTGACCTTACCTATATGACCCACTGCCTGCAACAAGCCACGTACTAATGTGGTTTTGCCGGCACCTAAATCGCCATGCAGATATATAGTTAAATTCGGCTGTATTACTCTGGCTAAAACGGCGCCAAAATTCAATGTCGCCGCTTCGTCCGCCAAATCAAGTGTAAAATTATTATCCATGAATAAATCCACTAATGACTTTAACCAGCTTACCGCCGATATCAAAAGTTGGGGCTTGGCGCTGGGGTTCGACCATATAGGTATTACCGACACCGACTTGCAGGCCGCAGAAATAAAACACCTGGCTTGGGTTGCGAAAGGTTTTCATGGTGAAATGGATTATATGGCAAAACACGGGGTGAAGCGTACCCAACCCGCGGAATTAGTGCCAAATACTATACGGGTAATTTCTGCGCGACTGGATTATCTGCCACCTAACGCCGCCGATAGTGAAGCGGTAATGAACGACAGCTCAAAAGCGTTTATCTCACGCTATGCATTAGGGCGGGATTATCATAAGGTCATGCGTAATAAACTGCAAAAACTCAGCGCTAAGATTCAATCAGAGTTAGCTAATTATGCAAGCAATACACTTGGAAGAGGAAATTTTGAATATCGTGTATTTACTGACAGCGCACCGGTACTAGAAGTCGAACTAGCTGAAAAATCAGGCTTAGGCTGGCGCGGCAAACATACCCTACTCCTCAATAAAAGTCGTGGCTCGTGGTTCTTTTTAGGTGAGATTTACACTAATCTACCTTTAGCCATCGATGAACCATCACCGAACCACTGCGGTACCTGTAGAAGCTGCATAGATATATGTCCCACCCAAGCCATTACCGCACCCTATGAGGTCGACGCCAGGCGCTGTATCTCCTACTTAACCATAGAGCTTAAAGGCAGCATACCATTAGAGTTCAGGCCACTGATAGGTAACCGCGTGTATGGCTGTGATGACTGCCAGCTTTATTGCCCATGGAATAAATTTGCCGAAATCACCAATGAGCCAGACTTTTTCGTTAAGAACGGCTTAGATGATATTAGCTTGGTGGACTGTTTTTATTGGTCAGAAGCTACCTTTAAAAAGAACATGGCTGGCAGCGCCATTTATCGTATTGGTTATACACAATGGCTGCGGAATATTGCGATAGGTTTGGGCAATGCAGCTAGCACGCATGAGGTGATAACAGCGCTGCAAAGTCGCATGCATGATGAGTCGCCATTATTACGCGAACACGTGGCTTGGGCATTAGAACGTCATCAAAAAAACTAGATAAAGCATACTGACTATGAATCACTTAGAAAATCTTGACTCTGAAAATTACATTAGATTGGCGCGCCAGCGTTACAACGATGCTATATCGAGCCGAAATGTAGAAGCTATCTGTTCATTCTTTACCGCTGATTACCATGTGGTAACAGGACGAGGCATTCAATCGCATGGCATTAAGGAACAAGGTCAACGATGGGCCGAGGCATTTCAAGCAGACCCGATTATGCTTTATCGCAGACGAACCAGAGAGCTGCGCTTAAATAAGCAGTTAAAAAGTGCTGAGGAACTTGGAAACTGGGTGGGGAAATATAGCTTAAACCAAAAACAAAATTTAGTCGCGGGCGTATACTCAGCAAAATGGCAAATGCAAACTGACGGTTTATGGCTAATTCAAGCGGAGATTTTCACTACGCTACGGTCTAGATTATAGCTCACCTCGCTCTAGCTCTTGCAGGTAGATGAATTCTGGTGATTTTACCCCACAAGTGAATTAGCCGTGTTTCGCGCCAGACATAATGATAGCCATGCCTAGCAAACACACTAAAACACCTAACCAATCAGTCACCGCAGGTTTAACCGAGTCAACTAACCACAACCACATAATGGCAACACTGATATAAACGCCGCCATATGCAGCATAAATGCGACCAGCAGCACTAGGGTGCAGCGTTAACAGCCAAGCAAAAAGAGCAAGACTGAATGCTGCGGGAATTAATAGCCAAATAGAACCGCCTTGCTTTAACCAGAGATAAGGTAGATAACAACCGATGATTTCGGCAAGCGCAGTCAGTATGAATAGACCTAGTATTTTTGCTATTTCCATATAATATAGTGTCTAACGTCAGTTAAGAATTTCATGTAAAAATTACCGCTCGATTTTCTGCTGCGCCAGCATTGCCGCCCCGATAACGCCTGCGTGGTCACCCCTATTAGAAATACCTACATGCACTTTACCACGCAAAGCAGGAATCAGATCTATTTCTAACGCAGCGCTCATGCCACCACCGATGACGATATCGGCAACATCAAGCACTTTTAAGATATGTGCCAGTGCTTGCGCTAAAGATGTACCGGCCAACTCGTAAGCTGCAATGGCGGCTCGGTCACACTGATTAGCACGAACAGCGATTTCTTGTACATTACATTGCTCATTTGTTGCCTCAAAGTAACTAATGGCAACGCCGCTAGCTGAAGCGTATTGCTCCATACAACCCGCGTTGCCGCAGCCGCATTGCCTACCATGATTCTTGACGATGATATGCCCTACTTCCATCGCCACACCATGCTGGCCTTGAAATGGTTGGCCATGCAAGATCAAGCCACCACCAACGCCCGTACCCAGACCCAAGTAAATCAGGCTTGGTAACGCTTTATCACTCATGACGTATTCACCATAAGCTGCGGCTAAAGCATCATTTTCAGTAATAACGGGCAATTGTATAAGCCGACTTAAGTCTGTGCTTAGATCCACATGACTCAAACCCGGTAAATTGGGTGATTGCGAGATGCGCTGTGTTTCAGGATCAATGAATCCTGGAAAGCCGATGCCTACTGCGGATATTGCAGGATATTGAACACGTACGCTGCCAATAGCCTCGGCAATAGTCGCCAAAATAATTTGCCAAGCTTGCTCTGGTGTATATTGCGGTGATTTGCAGAGGTTTGAAAAATCAGCATGAAAGCGCATTTCTTCCAGTATGCGCGGCTTACTGCCTATGCTATTGGCAGCATAATCAACAACGCCTACACGTAGATTGGTACCGCCAACATCAATGCCAATCAGCATCGCCATATCTTAAGTGCGGCCTGTACGCACAATGGCGGCCGCAAGGCTAGCTTGCCGGGTTGTCGATAACTGCTCAGACACTTGCTGCCAAGTAAAACGCCAGTGCCAATTACCAGTGCAAGTACCAGGCATATTCATACGATGGCTAGCATCTAACGCCATTAAATCCTGCATAGGGATAACCGCTAACTGCGCATTGGATGCTAATGCCATATCGATCAAATCATCTGGCATGCTAGGTTCATAGCCTTCTGGGTGCAGTGCTTTTAAATAATCGAGCACATATCCACGCTGCAACTCATCCATAGCCTGATACCAGCCTACAGTAGTATCGTTATCGTGTGTGCCGGTATACACGACGCTGTTGACATCAATATTGTGCGGCAAGTAGGGATTATCGTCTTGCCCGCTAAAAGCGAACTGCAAGATTTTCATGCCAGGCAGCTTGTATTTCATGCGTAGCGCATCAACTTCAGGCGTGATAATACCCAGGTCTTCCGCTACCAATGTCACGTTTGGCAAAGCCTGTGTTATGGCGGCTAATAATGCATCGCCGGGTGCTAACACCCATTGCCCATTTATGGCGGTTTCTTCTGTGGCTGGTATCTCCCACGCAGCTTCTAAACCCCTAAAGTGGTCTATGCGAATCATGTCAAATAATGCACTTTGCGTAGCCATACGCGATATCCACCATGCATAACCATCAGCAGCCATTACATCCCAATCGTAATGCGGATTACCCCAACGCTGGCCAGTTGCACTAAAGTAGTCTGGCGGCACACCTGCCACAACAGACATGTTCTTGTTTTCATCCAACTTAAATAAATGTGGCTGCGCCCAAACCTCTGCACTATCGTAAGCAACAAAAATAGGGATATCTCCAAAGAAATACACGTTTTTGCTAGCTGCGTACTCTTTAAGGTTATGCCACTGCGTAAAAAATACAAATTGTGTGAATTGCACGATAGCAATTGCTTCAGCTAACTCTGTATGTGCAAGCTGTAACGTTGTTGCATCACGGTTTTTATAGGCATCAGGCCACTGATCCCAACTTGTATTATTGAATTTACTACGCAGCACTAAAAATAACGCAAAATCATTCAGCCAGTGTGCTTGCTGACTACAAAAATCAACGAATGACGGCGTTATCCCTCTTTGACTAAACACTTGGTAAGCTTTGGCAAACAACTGCGATTTATTGAATGATTCGCTTGCAATAAAGCTACTTACTTCCTCTTGCGAAAGTAGGCCCTGCCCCTGCAATATTTCCAAGCTTATGAAGTCCGGGTTGCCAGCATGCGCGGATAGACACTGATAGGGTGAATTATCTGCATGCGGCATATTGATAGGTAGGGTTTGCCAAATGGTCACCCCTAGCGCGTGAAACAAATCGACCACACGCCTAGCTTCAGCACCCAAATCCCCCACGTAATATGCGCCTGGCAGCGAACTAATATGTAATAGAACACCCATGCGGCGTTGATTCAAAAGCGATAAATTAGTTGGCTGCGTCATTATTCTTTACATCATAAAAGGTCAAATTACGGCTAAAGCTTTTTACGCTTATTCTTTGCTTTTAACTGCTGCGCCTGACCTCGGCGCTTACATCTAAACCTATACAACACTATTTTATACCTATGCTGCACCTCGACGCATGGTGCCGGCATTGTCCGCATCACCACCGCCAGCACTAATAGACGCATTCAATGCCGCCGGCACAGGCTGTTTTAACAAGGTATATAAGTTGATTAGGTTCCGGCGATAAAGTTTATCGAAACTGGCAACACTATCTGCAGAATTATAATCTCCAAACCACCAGAACCAGTCTGAGCCTTCGCAAACCGCTAATTGACGTTCACATGCCACTAATTGCGCTGCATCCAATATATTACTTGCCAGAACTTTATCGTAAACTTTTTTAGCCTCACACAATAAATCCCATGCCAAGTTCTTGTCTTTACTGCCGATCCAGGTACTAAAAGTACCGTACACCCAGCTACCTGCAGCAATTTGCGGCAGCATTGGCGCTGATAGTGTTTTAGTTTGATATTCCTTGGATTTGTATAAATCCACCATGTCGCTAAAGGTGGTCATTTCAATATCTGGGTGATTAGCCAGCGCGGCATACAGTTCATTTAAAAAGTAATAGCCATTATATGGATAGTATTCCCAAGCGTTTTCACCATCCAGAATAACGCTCACGACCTTTGCTTTATTCGTCGTATTGGCTTTTTGGGCATACTCTAATGTTTGAATAAAATCAGCTACGGCATCACTGGAATGCATTTTTGCGTATTCAAAGCCAATTTTGTCTGAAAGTTGGTCATCTCGGAAAAAACATAAGATATCGTGCTCGCCATTGGTCACATGGTATGGCTGATAAAGGTATTCTTGCCTATCCTCAATACTTAAATGTGATTTGACCAGGCTATTAGCTAACACGGCCTGCCCGGTAGCCGCCCATTCCACACCATGTTCTGCCATGAGGGATAGCGCAGCATGTGACACACCACCTTCGGCAGGCCACATACCACGCGGCTCTGCGCCAAAATAACCTATATGTGATTTTTTTGCAGTAAGCACATGATATGCGGCTCGAGCTTGACCGCCAGCGTATTTCGTATTTTCCGGTAAAGGTGCATCTGGCATGGCATCTAGCGTAGATTTAAAATCTATCAACAGCGGCAATATCGGGTGATAGTATGGCGTAGTAGAAATTTCAATTTGCTTACGCTGCATCAACGCTTTATAGCGCGGGATTAAACCTGAAATCGTTTCCGCGATCACTGCAAATAACTGCTGTCTATCCGCCAGAGTAAATAGGATACCTTTACTCATGAGTGCTTGTATCACAGTATTGTTTCGACGCAAACTCTCGCCACACCAAGCCAGGTGGTACCACACTAATAAATCAGCTTTATACTGCGCAGATAAGTAATGGAAATCGTGTTGAGCAGCCCCGCATTCTGTCTTAATTGGCTCTACCAGCTGATATAACTGCAACAGTCGCTGATAATGCGGGAATGGGCTCAGCATTTTTTCGTGATGGCTTTTAAAGCAGCTTTGCACTATCAGGCAGCACTGTTCTTGACTAATATCGGCGAGGTTGGGCTCAATCAATAACGCCAATAACGGATCGCGAATCGTGTTTTGTTTAAACTGCTGGCTGTAATCATCCAACTGATCTAACAAAATAGGCACAAAATTAAATGAAACCCGCGCTTTGGGATTTTCTTCCAGATGAAAAACCATATCGCTGTAGTCTTTTATAGCGTGCAAATACGTCCATGGCAACACGTATTCATTGGTAACCATGTCACGATAATCCGGCTGGTGCATGTGCCAGTAAAGATTCAGATACAATTTAGGACGGCTAGACTTCACTTGAATATACAACCTTAATAATTAATATTAAGAATATTATAACGACATTTTTTATGTGTCTCGTCAGCTAATATATTCATATAAGACTTTAATAGCGCTGCATAATCCAGCTATACAACCCGATACAGGTCTTGGCCCAGCATATCTGGTGTTACCAGCGTAATCCCCTTTTCGGATACATAAAAGCGCTTGGCATCTAACGCCAGATCCACACCAATTTGCATACCTTCTGGAATATTACAGCCACGGTCTATCACCACGTTTTTAAGCGTTACATGGCGGTTCACGGTCACCTTTGGTAAAATAACTGAACCCTCAATATGGCAGTAACTATGCACGCGCACATCTGAAAATAATACAGAATCATCGATGCTAGAGCCGCTAATCAAGCAGCCACCAGACACCAATGAATCCGTCGCACTACCACGCCTGTCATCGTTATTGAATACAAATTTTCCAGGTGGCAGCTGCTCTTGGTAGGTCCAAATCGGCCATTCTCTATCATATAAATTAAGTTCAGGAATGACTTTGGTCAGCTCCATATTCGCTTCCCAATAAGCGTCGATGGTACCTACATCGCGCCAATAATAGTTACCATCTTTAGCGCCCACGCAGCTATCAGTAAATCGGTGCGCTTGCACTTTGTACTTCTTGATAAGGTAAGGAATTATATCCGCGCCAAAATCATGGTTAGATTTAGAGTCGCCTGCATCACGAATCAACTGCTCATACAAGAATTTAGCGTTGAATATATAAATACCCATGCTGGCAAATGCCTTGGTCACGTCGTCAGGCATGTGTTTCGGGTTACTGGGCTTTTCGGCAAACTCAATTACACGGTCGGTATCATCCACCGCCAGCACACCAAAGCCTTTGGCATCCGCTAATGGCACATTGATACATGCTATCGTCATATCAGCGTTGTTTCTGACATGTGTTGCTAGCATTTGACCATAATCCATTTTGTAAATATGGTCGCCAGCGAGTATTAGAATATATTCTGCACCGCCTTCGCGTAATAAATCTACGTTCTGATACACCGCGTCAGCGGTACCTTTGTACCACTCTTCTGAAACACGCTGTTGGGCAGGCAGAATATTGACGTATTCGTTAAATTCACCGCGTAAAAATCCCCAGCCACGCTGAATATGCTGGATTAAACTTTGTGCTTTATACTGAGTGGCAACATTAATACGACGAATGCCAGAGTTAATGCAATTGGAAAGTGGGAAGTCGATAATCCGAAATTTGCCACCAAACTGCACGGCAGGTTTAGCGCGCCAATCGGTGAGGCTCTTCAGGCGACTACCTCGACCGCCGGCTAAAATAATGGCGACAGTATTTTTGGTTAAGGTACTGATAAAACGATCTGAATGCTGATCTTGTAACATATCGCCCTCCTAGAGCCTGGCTAAAATAAATAACTCAATGGGCTTTTTAACAAATGTAGAACTCTAATTAACGAAATGTTGACTAATTAGCATCTGTTTACATTTCGTTACATTATAATAAGCTATGCGGATTACAATCTAGTGAATAAAGTTAAAAAAACCTAAAATAATTCATATTAAAAATTAATGCTCGATTAAGCGAAAATTTAAAGAAGAATATCTTGGTAAAACCTCAAGTAATCCCGTTATCCTCACAGTTAAATACTAAAGCAAAATCTACTATTACAGCAGATGCTTTGCGACTTATTTTAGCAGCACGTCATCATGACCCTTTCAGCTTTCTGGGACTACACAAAGTAGGTACCAGTGAACATGTATTACGCACTTTTTTACCTCAGGCAACGGTAGTGTGGGTAAAAACTGGTGATATCTGGACTGCCCTTGAAAAAACGCATAGTGATGGCCTATTCGAACATACCAGCAAAATAGCGTTAAAAGCGCCATGTTTGATCAAGATAGAATCAGGTAACACTACTTATGACCCATATACGTTCGGTTCTAGCATTACTCAGGATGAACTTTATCTATTCGGCGAAGGCCGCTTAAAACAAGCTTACAAAACTTTAGGTGCGCAGTGCATCTCGCAAAATGGCGTCGCGGGTGTGCGCTTTGCCGTGTGGGCACCGAATGCTGAGCGCGTCAGTGTCACCGGCAGCTTCAATAACTGGGATGGTCGGGTTCACTCTATGCGTGCACATGGCGCAAGTGGTGTATGGGAGATTTTCATCCCCCACCTCACCACGTACGACACGTATAAATTCGAGATACGCAATCGTCATACTGGTGCCGTATTGGTCAAAACCGATCCTTACGGTTTTGAATATGAGCAACGTCCTGGCACTGCGGCAAAAATCAGCAAAAGCCAGCACATATGGCAAGATACGACATGGTTGGCTGCGCGTGAAAAACGTAACTGGCTACATACACCATTTAATTGTTACGAAGTTCACCTAGGTTCATGGCAACGCAATGATAAGGGTCACTTCTTAAGCTATCGTGAATTGGCGACTACTTTAGTACCTTATGTAGCGGAGATGGGTTATACCCATGTCGAGTTGCTGCCAATTTCTGAACATCCGCTCAATGAATCCTGGGGCTATCAGACCACCGGGTATTTTGGCGTCACCAACAGATTTGGCTCACCTGATGATTTACGCTTCCTGATTGATGCTTTTCATCAAGCCAATGTAGGCGTTATCTTAGACTGGGTGCCAGGCCACTTCCCCAAAGATGACTGGGCTTTAGCGCGCTTTGATGGCACAGCATTATACGAACATGAAGACCCGCGTCTAGGTGAGCACCAAGATTGGGGCACTTATATATTTAACTACGGGCGTAATGAAGTCCGTAATTTTTTAATCGCAAATGCATATTTCTGGCTGCAAGAATTCCATATAGATGGCTTACGCGTAGATGCAGTAGCCTCCATGTTATACCTTGACTACTCTCGCAAAGCAGGTGAATGGCTGCCAAATAAATTTGGTGGACGCGAAAATCTCGACGTTATCGACTTCTTAAAGCAATTGAATATCATGGTCGGTGAAGATTTTGCCGGTGTCCTGACCATTGCAGAAGAATCTACCGCATGGCCGATGGTATCGCGCCCGGTGTATTTAGGTGGCTTGGGCTTTAGTATGAAATGGAATATGGGCTGGATGAACGATACACTGAGCTATATCGAACATGATCCGGTACATAGACGTTATTATCACGACCGGCTAACCTTTGGTCAGCTTTATGCGTACTCTGAGAACTTTGTATTACCGTTTTCTCATGATGAAGTCGTACATGGTAAACATTCGTTATTAGATAAGATGCCAGGTGATGCATGGCAAAAATTCGCCAATCTGCGCTTGCTCATGACTTATCAAATGACCGCCCCAGGTAAAAAGCTCAATTTTATGGGCAATGAAATCGGTCAGGGGCGAGAGTGGAATGTAAATAACAGCTTGGATTGGCACCTACTAAGTGAAGCATATGCCGGTCACCAATGGCACCAAGGCATTAAACAAACTAATATTGACTTAAATAGTCTGTATAAAGAAAGTAACGCGCTACACAGCTTAGATTTTGAAGTGCAGGGTTTTGAGTGGATCGATTGTAACGACACGGATCAATCAATAATCAGCTTCATTAGGCGTGGCACTGACAATAGTTTTGCTATAATAGTGCTGAATTTTACGCCTGTATCACGTAGTCAATATCGTATTGGTGTACCAGAAGCAGGTAGTTACCATGAGCGCTTTAACAGCGATGCTGCTTGTTATGGCGGAAGTAATCAGGGCAATGGTGCCGGGTTACATACAGAAAATGTCGCATGGATGAATCGCAATCAATCGCTTGTAATTACGCTGCCACCGTTGGCAGGCCTGATTTTAATGCTTAGATAACTTTAAAAAAGTTTAACCTGATAAAAATTAGCCCAAGTTTTTACAATTAAAAATAACTTAATGAAGCACCATACTTATATAAATGGCTAGACTAACAAAACTACCTGTATGGCAAACACTTTGCCAACATCAAAAAACTATTTCAGCTACGCACATGCGTGATTTATTTGCCAATGACCCGAATCGTTTTAATAAATTCAGTCTTAAATTTGATGACTTATTATTCGATTACTCGAAACATCGCATGAATGACGAAACGCTACCACTGCTTATGCAAATGGCACGGGAAGCTGAAATCGAAAACTGGCGCGACCGCATGTTTTCTGGCGAAAAAATCAATATCACTGAAAACCGTGCGGTATTACATACAGCGCTACGTAATCGCTCAAATACGCCAGTCATGGTGGATGGCAAAGATGTAATGCCCGAGGTCAACGCTGTGCTTGCACAAATGCGCACATTCTCGGAAAAAGTACGTAATGGTAGCTGGCTTGGCTATACCGGCAAACGCATTACCGATATCGTCAATATCGGCATCGGCGGCTCTGACCTAGGGCCGGTGATGGTCTGCGATGCATTAATGCCTTACGCTAGCCCAGACTTAAAAGTGCATTTTGTCTCGAACATTGATGGCGCACATTTAATGCGCTCGCTTAATGTTTGCAATCCGGAAACCACGTTATTTATCGTAGCGTCAAAAACCTTTACCACGCAAGAAACCATGACCAATGCAACGTCTGCACGTACCTGGTTCTTAGCCGCTGCAAAAGATAATGCGCATGTGGCTAAACATTTTGTTGCACTCTCTACTAATGCAAAATCGGTAACAGACTTTGGCATTGACCCTGCTAATATGTTTGTATTTTGGGACTGGGTGGGTGGACGCTATTCATTATGGTCAGCCATTGGCTTATCAATCGCCTTATATGTAGGCATGGACAACTTTGAAGCATTGCTCGATGGTGGGCATGAAATGGATAATCATTTCAAAACAGCGCCACTAGAACAAAATATGCCGGTGATTATGGCCTTGATTGGCATCTGGTATAACAATTTCTTCCATGTCGATACACATGCTATATTGCCTTATGACCAAGGTATGTCGCGCTTCCCGGCTTATCTACAACAAGCTGATATGGAAAGTAATGGTAAATTCATTTGCCGTGACGGTAGCCGCGTAAAATATAAAACCGGCTCTGTCATTTGGGGTGAGGCTGGCACTAATGGCCAGCATGCATTTTATCAACTCATACATCAAGGCACACAGATTGTACCTGCGGACTTTTTGATGCCGGTACATAGCCAATATTCAATCGGCAAAAGTGGTTACGCGCATCACAAAATTTTACTAGCCAACTTCTTGGCACAAACACAGTCATTGATGCTAGGAAAAACTACGGAACAGGCACGTGCTGAACTCGAGCAACAAGGCCTAACAGGTGACGCGCTTGAAAGTCTATTGCCGCATAAAACCTTTGAAGGCAATCGCCCTACTACCTCCATTATGTTTGATAAACTCACGCCGAGTACTTTGGGCAAGCTTATCGCGCTATACGAGCATAAAATATTCGTACAAGGTATTATTTGGGATATCAACAGCTACGATCAATGGGGCGTAGAGTACGGCAAGCAAATCGCGAAGCAAATTTTGCCACAACTGACCAACGATGAAGTCATTAGCAATTATGATAGCTCGACTAATGGCTTGATTAACCATACTAAACAACTAAGATAGCACTTAACTATTTCAGTCACTTAAAAAGCCCAACACATTAATAGTTGGGCTTTTTATTATCCCTATACAGAACACAAACTCCTCAATATGATTCTAGGGTACATTAATACTTTAAAGCATCTATCTGGAAATCACCCGCTATGAGAAATATGAGTAAATATCGCGTTAATCCTAAAAGTTTTGCATTAATAGATTATAAAACGGATGATAAAAGTGAACGTGCTGCAAGCAAAGAACAAGACACTGATGAGTTAGCCAAACTGGCTATTGAAATCAATGAGCTACAAGATGTTTTGCATGCTGAAGGCCAGCGCAAAGTACTGCTAGTGTTACAAGGTATGGATGCCAGCGGTAAAGATGGCACTGTACGTCACGTATTTAGCGCGTGTGATCCGCTGGGAATGCGTTCAGCGAGCTTTAAAGCTCCGACCAGCGATGAGTTGGCGCATGATTATTTATGGCGTGTACATCAACAAGTACCTAAGGCTGGTGAGTTAGTGATTTTTAATCGCAGCCATTATGAAGATGTATTGATTGTTAAGGTACATGACTGGATCGATGAGGCTGAATGTAAACGCCGCTACGCACAAATCAACGACTTTGAGCGCCAGCTTACTGAAACTGGCACCATCATTATTAAATGCTTTCTGCATCTCTCAAAAAAAGAGCAGAAAGTACGCATGCAAGCAAGATTAAACGACCCTACCAAAAGCTGGAAATTTAATCCGAATGATTTAAATGAGCGCGCGCTGTGGCCGCAATATATGCAGGCTTATGAAAACGCTATTCAAGCAACCTCCACAGATCACGCGCCTTGGTATATCGTGCCTGCGGACTCTAAAACAAATCGCAACCTGCTGATATCCAGACTTTTACTCCATACACTTAAGCATATGGAATTAAAATATCCAGCTACGCCAGCAGATTACAAATCCATCATCATTCAAGACTAGCGTAACTTTATCTGCTCGGCACTGACTAACTGCTTGGCTAAAACCTCGCCAAGCACCGCACTGGTACTAGCGCCAATACGTTTAGCGATACGGCTGGCAAAATCATCCTGGTAAGTAAAGTCCACGATAGTCGCTTGTTTAATCACTTCGCGTGCCACATAATCTGCACTGCCTAGCGCATCGGCCAAACCCAATTTAATACCCTGTTCACCGCTCCAAAACAAACCGCTAAATGTTTCTGGCGTTTCTTTTAGACGTGAACCCCTGCCCTGCCTCACTACAGCCTTGAACTGCTCATGGATTTCATTGAGCATGGTTTGCGCTAAAGCCTGTTGTTTAGGGTTAACTGGTGAGAATGGATCCAACATCCCTTTATTTTCCCCAGCAGTCATTAAGCGTCGCTCTACACCAACTTTTTTCATGACCTCAGTGAATCCATAACCGTCCATCAATACGCCAATAGAGCCGACAATACTTGCTTTATCCACATAAATCTTATCAGCTGCAACTGCTATATAGTAGCCACCGGATGCGCAAATATCTTCAACCACTGCGTACACTGGAATCTCTGGATGCAATTTCTTTTGGCGTTGAATCTCATCATTAATAATACCCGCCTGCACTGGGCTGCCACCTGGGCTGTTAATGCGCAGAATAATACCTTTAGTATTTTTATCAGCGTAAGCATCACGCAGACTATTCATAAATGAATCCGCATTGACCGCACCACCGGCTTCAATCACTCCGGCAACTTCAGTGAGTGCAGTATGCGCACCTGAACTTTTTTTGCCCGCACTTAGCCAACCCAGCGCATAAAACAACACGATGAACATATATAAAAACAGCAAGCCCTTAAAAAAGATGCTCCAGCGGCGTGATTTTTTCTGCTCACTTAAGGCAGAAGTCGCAAGCTTTTCAATGGCGTCACGTTGCCACTGTGTATCGTTTGGTGCAGTTTGAGCGGATGGTTGTTGACTATCTTCTGACATGATGTACGCTTTCCAAGTGTTGATGGCTTTAAAATATTAAGTAATAGATGCGATCTTGATAATGACTTGTTGATTTTGTTCAATGACATCCAAAGGTTTTAAACGCTTACCTTTACATGGCCCCATCACGCAAAGTCCTGTATCCGGCTGATAATGTGCGCCATGCGTTGCACAAATCAAATAATCTTTCTGTGCGGTAAAAAACTCACCCTCGTTCCAGTCTAACTCTACAGATACATGTGCACATTGGTTGATATAAGCATAAGGCTTATCATGGAACCGCACTACAAAACCTGTAGCAAACTCCCCTAATGCCGGCAAGGCAAAGCGCAGACCTTTAGCTTCGTTTTGCAAGTCTTCACTTTTTAAAATGATGGTACTTTCTATTTCACTCATAAAACTCTGACCTAAAAATCCCCTGCAAGCCTTAAGCGTGCTCAAACAGCCATTTGCTTAGGCTGGGAAAATCATTAAATTGCTGAATCGGGTTGAAATGTTGCCATTGCTCGGCTGGCTGTGCGCCATAAGTTACCCCCACGGCACTTACGCCTGCATTTTGTGCCATTTGTAGGTCATAACTGGTATCGCCAATCATTAACGTGCGCTCCGGCAATACCACCAACATATCCATTAATTCATCCAGCATTTGTGGATGCGGCTTTGAAAAGCACTCATCTACAGTACGGGTAGAATGAAAGTATCTCCCCAAACCACAATGTTCCAAGGCTAAATTAAGGCCGCGCCGACCTTTACCCGTTGCCACTGCCAACTTAAACCCACGCTTACTCAACTCAATTATCGTATCTGTTGCCCCGGCAAACAAAGGAATCTCACCTTCATTTGCGTAATAGTTTGCGCTATATTGCTTCCCAAGCGCCTCGGCTTTATCTCTTGGTATATCGCCATACAGAGCCTGGATGGATTCTCGCAAACCAAGTCCAATGATATTCCTAGCGTCTTGTGCAGTAATGGCCGGTAAACCTACTTGCTCGGCGGCTCTAAGCAAGGCATTGGTAATCATGCCAGTAGAGTCTGCTAATGTACCATCCCAATCCCATACGATTAAATCAAACTGCTTAGGCATTTTTATTTATTCTTTCCCTAACTTTACAAATTCTAGTTTAGCTAAAAACTTACTCAACTCAGGTGGCATAGGCGCATTTAACTCAAGTTTATCATTGCTTAACGGATGACGAATCTTTGTGACTGACGAATGTAAGAACATGCGCTTTAAGCCGTGTTTCACTAAAGATTTATTGATAGCAAAATCACCATATTTATCATCGCCCACAATATTAAACCCCAAGTGCGCCAACTGTACACGTAACTGATGTGTACGCCCAGTCACCAACTGCGCCTCCAGCAGGCTAAACTTACCCAATATTGGATGATCAAAATTCTTGATCAATCGAAACATAGTTTCTGAAGTTTGGCGCTCATTATATTTATCTTTAGAGGCATCGGTCACCACATTCACACGACGCTCACCATTCGGTAGCAGATATTTTTGTAAATCCAGCACCACGCGCTTTTTTTGTTCCAACCATTCGCCTTGTACTAACATCACATAGCGCTTATCCGTCTGATTATTACGAATCGCCTCATGCAAGGCGACCAACGCACTACGTTTTTTAGCCAGCATCAGTACACCGGAAGTTTCGCGATCCAGTCTGTGTACCAACTCTAAAAACTTGGCTTTAGGGCGCTCCAAACGCAGTTGCTCAATCACACCGCGGCTAATGCCACTGCCACCATGCACGGCAAAACCTGCAGGCTTATCAATCACCAACATAGCATCATCTTCGAAAATAATCGCACTTTCAAACTTTGAAGTAGCTGGGGCGGCCTGTTCCGATTTGTCCATAGCAGTGGAGCGCGTAGGCGGTATCCTCACCACATCGCCTAATGTGAGGCGAAAATCAGCATCGATACGCTTTTTATTTACACGTACCTCGCCACTACGCAAAATACGATAAACGTGACTTTTAGGTACGCCTTTAAGCGTTTTAGTGAGAAAATTATCGACTCGTTGCCCTTCGCTTGCTTCATCGATAATTAAAAATGCTGCCGCTGACTCGCTTACGATATCAGCTTTATTACGTTGATCTTGAGTTGTTATATTGTTCATGCTTTGCTTAAATGATTGATGTAGCTTATACTTTGACTATTCTTAATAAGTTAACAATGTAAATTGTTGATAAGAATACACTTAATACCAGTAATTCCCCCGTATAAAATACACGGCACTGATTATTAAGTAGCAACACACTTAAAAGTGACAACAAATACTTGGTTAATACCGTTCGCCATATTATAAAGTAACGGTAAGTAAAATTTAGCGCTCAAGCCGCCGCAGACAAATAAACATAAAGCGCGACTTAAAGTGATAGTCAAATTTGGCTTATTGCCGAATTAGGATTTACTGAAGATAGAATTTTAACGAATTTATGCCACAACTGGCGTAAATTTAATAATTAGTTTATTTTAACGATCAACCAACTTGTCTCTGCTTAGACTTAACCATAATGCTTAACTCAATGTTAAGCATTATGGTATTCAGCAGAAATGATGAATTGACGAGATTTTACTGGTTAAGTCAATATAACTTGCCAGATTAGTCTCTATAAAATTGCGGTTTTCCGCACCATGTCCTTGAATGAGACATCGTTAAAATGCACATTGCGTAGGCTAAATTTTAATTAGTCGCTACGCCTCTAGCTCTTCAGATACACTCCTGCCAATATTTTGGCACTTTCACTTTAAATATGCTTTTAATTTCAATGCCTTAAAGATAGGCATTCGGTCTGCTCCGCCTTGCGCAGCGCAGGAGCAAGTTATGAAACGCATGTTATTTAATGCAACGCAGTCTGAAGAATTACGCGTTGCGATTGTAGATGGTCAAAAACTCATCGATTTAGATATTGAACACGCTGGTAAAGAACAACGTAAAAGCAATATTTATAAAGGTGTCATCACCCGTATTGAACCATCATTAGAAGCTGCCTTTGTCGATTACGGCATGGATAGGCATGGCTTTTTGCCATTCAAAGAAGTAGCGCGCAGCTACTATAAAGAAGGTGCTGATGGACGTGCACGCATTCAAGACGCCTTAAAAGAAGGTCAGGAATTAATCGTACAAGTCGATAAAGACGAACGCGGCAACAAAGGCGCAGCACTCACCACTTTCATTTCACTGGCTGGCCGCTATCTGGTGTTAATGCCGAACAACCCACGTGGTGGCGGTGTGTCACGCCGTATTGAGGGTGAAGATAGAGACGAATTACGTGACGTATTAGCACAACTTGATGTACCAAAAGGCATGAGCATCATTGCCCGTACCGCTGGTATTGGCCGCAATGCGGAAGAGTTGCAATGGGATTTAAACTACCTCACACAGCTATGGACGGCCATTGATGGCGCATCCGCCATGCAGGCTGGTGCTTACCTGATTTATCAGGAAGGTAGCCTGGTCATTCGTGCGATTCGTGATTACTTTAGTTCCGATATCGGTGAAATTTTAATCGACACCCCTGATATTCACGATCAGGCAGTACAGTTTATGAACCATGTGATGCCAGGTAATGTATCTCGCGTTAAATTATATCAAGACGAAATTCCACTATTCACTCGTTTCCAAATTGAACATCAGATTGAATCTGCATTTTCACGTGAAGTACGCTTACCTTCTGGCGGTGCGATCGTCATTGACCACACCGAAGCGCTGGTATCTGTGGACGTCAACTCAGGCCGTGCAACCCGCGGCAGTGATATTGAACATACTGCATTTAACACCAACCTGGAAGCGGCTGAAGAAGTTGCTCGCCAATTGCGCTTACGTGATTTGGGTGGTTTGGTGGTCATTGACTTTATCGATATGGAAAGCCAACGCAATCAACGTGAAGTGGAAAATGCATTGCGTGATGCACTACATGCAGACCGTGCGCGGGTACAGACAGGCAAGATCTCCCGCTTTGGCTTGCTGGAATTGTCACGCCAGCGTTTACGCCCTAGCCTGGGTGAAACCAATCATAGTCCTTGCCCACGCTGTAGCGGCACAGGCCATATCCGTGGCATCGAATCAACCGCACTGCATATCTTGCGTATCACACAAGAAGACGCGATGAAGGATAACAGCGCGATTATTCAGGTACAGTTGCCAGTTGAAGTCGCAACATTCTTATTGAATGAAAAACGTGCCGATATTCATAAAATTGAACAGCGTATGGGGGTTCCTAACATTCACCTTGAAACACCTAACTACAATATCGTGCGCGTTAAGCATGATGATGTAACAGAAGAAACCAGCCGCGCAAGTTACAAAATGGTAGAAATGCCAGCTGAAACGACTTATATTCCAAATGCAGAAGATGCAGCTAAAGCGGTAAGGCCGGTAGCTGCGGTAAAAGGCATCACGCCTTCTGCACCGGCACCAATTGTGATTGATACACCTGCAGCTAAAGATACTCCTGCCGCGGCTAAATTATCGCTATTTGCACGGATTAAAAGTTTCTTTGGCGCATCACCATCTGCAACAGAAACACAAAAAACTGAAGCGGAGAAAACTGAAGAAACACGTCGCGAGAATCAGCGTGAGAGTAATCGCAACAACCGCAACCGCAATAATCGAAACCGTAATGAGCGTAATCGCAATGCTGGAGAGCGTACGGATAAAGATGTGAATCAGAATCGCCCAGCTCGTAATAATGAGCCTAAAACTCAAGAACCACGCGCTGTAGAAAACAAACCGCAAGAGCAGCGCCAACAGAAACCTCAACAACCGAAAAGTGAACAACCACGCAATGTTCAAGCAGTAAGCAATGTGCCAGAGGCTCCTGCCAACGATGCCGCTGGAGAACCACGTACAGAGCGTAGCGGTCGTCGCAATCGTAACAACCGTCGTGGCCGTCGTGATCGTGATGAAGGTGCAGCTAACAATGCTAACCGTCCATTCATTCCGAATGACGAAATCAACACTAGCCCATCTAGCATGGCTGCTGAGCTTGTGATTATTACACCTGAAGCTGCTGTTGTAGAAAGCAAACCTGCAGTAGCACCAGTTGTAATTGTTACTGAAACACAGACCAGCGCTGTTGCTGATGCGGATGCTACACCAAGCAACAAAACGACTGCGCCTAAAGCAAAAACGGAAGGCAGAAAACCTAAAGCTGCAAAAGTAGCTGAGGCCGTTACTGCAGATAACTCTGCACCAAGCGAAGCGTCTGAGCCAGCAAATAATGTGTCATTAGAAGTCATTGATACGCCAGTAAAAGCTGAAAACAAACGCCCGGCTCGTCCACGTAAACCAAAAGCCGAAGCTAAGCCGGTTGATTTAACCGCAGTAGGCTTGCAATTGGTAGAAACGAAGGCCAGCACAGCTAAAGTAGCCGAGCCTGTAGAAACGGTTAAAGCCAGCACTCCACGCAAAGCTGCCGCCTGGCAACAAAAAGCTAAAGAAGATGCTAACGCTGAACCTTTAGTAATGGTGGAGACGCAAAATAAATAGCTTGGATACTGATAGCTAGAAACTTTGTGTGAAATAAAAAGCCCTGATTATTCAGGGCTTTTTATTTTAATACTGTGAATCATTAAAATTGTATATTTTGAAATTGATTGTGAATAATTCCTCACAGAAAATAGTCGCTAGCTCACACTGTAAAAATAGTAAGATTAAGTCTGCCCAGCTTCAGCATTGAATTTAATGTAAAACAGTGAGTTATTCTCAGCCTTGAGCAACTCCAGTAACTGATTTATGACTTCTTCAGTAGCAAAAAACTCAAGTATGATAGGCAGTTGGCCAGCCAATTCGAAAAAGTGCTGTTCGTGCATACGCCCATGACGACCAAATCCAGCCACGGCTCGAACAGCAGAACCACCTGGAATTCCGATGGTTTCAGCTTGTTTTAAAATCCATTCGTATAATAAATCACCATGAAGACGTAACGCTTCTGGTACAAATAACCTCAGGTAAGTTCCTTGCGTCATAATTAACCTCGTATTAGCTGCACTGTAATAATACCCATGCCAGTCATTGCTAACGAACCTAATACATGGGCTAAAATATGCATGGTCACCCAGCCATACTGTCCACGTGCAAGCAAAGTAACCGCTTCAGCTGAAAAAGTAGAGAAAGTAGTTAAGCCGCCAAGAAAGCCCGTCATCATAAATAGCCTGACTTCCGGCGGAAAAGTAGACGTCAACGCAAATATGCCCATACACAAACCCATAAGATAACCACCGACTAGATTAGCCGCCAGTGTGCCCATTGGTAACGCTGGTAATGTAGCATTCAGCATTAAGCCTAGCCACCAACGCAGCCAAGCGCCGAAAGCAGCGCCTGAGCCAACCGCTAGGACGCTGGTGAAATTAAATGCGCTATTCATATCACATCAATCATATCATCACGTTCGTATAGTAGAATTGGATTTTTCATTCATAAAACCATCACAACTCTAACGAGAAAATGATGTATTTGGA
This sequence comes from Pseudomonadota bacterium, assembly GCA_040389995.1. Taxonomy (GTDB): domain Bacteria; phylum Pseudomonadota; class Gammaproteobacteria; order Burkholderiales; family Methylophilaceae; genus Methylotenera. Next base: position 25,690 of record JAZJZG010000040.1, read on the forward strand.
AGCAAAATTTACGATGAAGGTACCATTTTCTAAAAAAGTGTTATTTGTCAGTTCAGAAGTATTTCCACTGATCAAAACAGGCGGTTTAGCTGATGTAAGCGGCTCTCTACCCTCAGCTTTACAAAACTTAGGGGTAGATATTCGCATATTGATGCCAGGCTACCCAACCGTATTGAGTCAGCTATCTAATCTACAACCTATCGCATCGCTCAGCAGTTTGCCCGTCATTGAGCAGGCAGAATTAATGATGGGGGTTATTCAAGATACGCAAGTAAAAGTCATGGTGATTAAATCGGCTAGCCTTTACGAACGAGATGGCGGCCCGTATGCAGATAATAGCGGACTAGAATGGCCAGACAATGCCATACGTTTTGGCGTGTTATCCAGGGTAGCTGCTATTTTAAGTGGCGTACAAACGCCATTACATGATTGGAAACCAGATATCGTACATTGCAATGACTGGCAAACCGGCCTAACACCTGCCTATATGAGGCTACTTGAAAATACTGCAGCAAAATCGGTCATCAGCTTACACAATATGGCGTTTCAAGGTTGCTATGGGCAAGAATGGATTGCGACTTTAGGCCTACCTGCAGCAAACTTTATCATGGAAGGCTTTGAATATTATGGTCAACTATCTTTCCTGAAAGCTGGTATCTATTATGCAGATACCATTAGCACCGTAAGTCCCAGATATGCAAAAGAAATTCAAACGACTGAATTCGGTTTTGGCTTAGAGGGGCTGCTAAAAACTCGCGGTGCCGAAATTAAAGGTATTTTGAATGGCATAGAAACAGATGAATGGAATCCTGGAACTGATACACATCTGGTTAAAACTTATAGTGCCAATAGAATCGCTGGTAAAAAACAAGTTAAGCGTGCTTTGCAACAAAAATTAGGGCTTGATAATGATGCAGATGCACCATTGCTGGGCATAGTAAGCCGCCTTACTCATCAAAAAGGTTTAGATTTGCTGCTACCTAATATGCAGAATTTACTAGATACTGGCTGCCAGTTAGCTTTATTAGGGAGTGGTGAAACTGAACTTGAAGCTGAATTTGAAGCTATTGCCTCTAAAAATCCTGGCCGTGTGAGCGTCACTATTGGCTACAATGAGCCGCTCTCTCATCAAATCATGGCCGGATGTGACATGTTTATCATGCCCTCACGTTTTGAGCCATGTGGACTTAACCAACTATATGGCCTAGCTTATGGTACGCCGCCAATTGTAAACGCTACTGGTGGGCTTGCAGACTCTGTCGTTGATACAAATCAAGCAACAATTAAAGATAAAACCGCCAATGGCTTTGTGATGGCCGAAGCCACTGCAGAAGCCTTACTGGCTTGTATTACACGTGCTTTGGAAGTATTTAATCAAGAAGCTAAAACATGGCGGCAGATTCAGAAAAACGGCATGTCACAAAATCTAAGCTGGGATAAAAGCGCGCTGGAATACTTAACTTTATATCAGGCACTATATCCAGACGAGTTGTAAAGTTCCAATGTGGTCAACACGACACATGCAGCTATGAAAGTGGTTCGGAAACTTGGCATGCTAAATGCTTTTATATAATTAAGCTTCTCCAAAGCCAGTTTCTCCTCCCTCTAGGGCGTCTTATTAGACGCCCTTTTTTTTACTTAAACCATTTACTAAGTCACGAGCAGCTTACTTAACTATAAAATGCTCGCGGTAATATTTAAGCTCATCAATAGACTCATAAATGTCAGCCAGCGCCTCATGTTTACTGGCTTTTTTGAATCCTGAGTAAATCTCTGGCTTCCAACGACGGGCTAACTCTTTAAATACGCTCACATCCAAATTACGATAATGAAAATAGCTTTCCAAATCCGGCATGTAGCGCGCCATAAAACGGCGGTCTTGGCAGATGGAGTTACCACACATAGGTGATTTTCCGGCAGGCACAAACTCTTTTAAAAATGCGATCATTTGCAAAGTAGCCTCTGCTTCACTTAAGGTTGAAGCCTTTACTTTACCAATCAAACCCGAACGACCATGTGCGCCTTTATTCCAGGCATCCATGCCATCTAACACTTCATCACTTTGATGTATCACGAAAACAGGCGATTCACCTAGTACATTCAAATCAGCATCGGTTACCACCGCTGCAAGCTCTAAGATACGGTCAGTGTCAGGCAATAAGCCACTCATTTCCATATCTAGCCAGATTAAATTGTTTTGATTAGTACCAACAGTATTAGTGCCATTAGCACCGGTATCGCCCAAAGCTGCCATCATGATTTCCATTATAATTAAGGTTATAAGCAAATTTGGTGAACTAACACCAATAAAATGCTTCACAATGTGAATATTAACTTAATTCAAATTTTTCAAATAAATAAATTATGGCTTCAACTCTTACCCTGATTTTTATTACGCTACTTATAGCGACCACTTTGATACGCACTTGGCTGGGTCGTCGGCATATTGACTACGTACAAGCACATCGCCATCAAGTACCCGCTGCATTCAGTGGCAATATTAGCTTGGATGCCCATCAGAAAGCAGCTGATTACACAACAGCCAAAAGTAAACTAGTGATCATTGAAGCAGTAGTGCAAGCCGCATTACTTGCCGCATTAACAGTAGGCGGTGGCCTGCAACTGATTGATGATATCTGGC
>JAZJZG010000041.1:0-292 GCA_040389995.1 Pseudomonadota bacterium
CAATTAAGGTAAAACCTTTTTGTGCTTGTTTGATCATTTGAATTTCCTTTATATAAATTTAAGTGCTTGCACACTGTATGTTGTATTGCAGTGTTGAATATTTATGAGCAATAGGTATGCCACTATTTTTTATATTGGGTCTAAATCTAGTGTTTCATTGGTATGAGGCCCAGATTTCAATCTTTTGAGTAAAAGGGCTTGTTAGCTGTAACTAAATAAATAGTGGCTATGTATATGAATTTATATGACTCTGTGTGTCGGTAGGTTTGGTTATTTTAGCTATTGAAATAGT
>JAZJZG010000041.1:302-581 GCA_040389995.1 Pseudomonadota bacterium
TTTAAGTTCCGCTTTTTTAAAAACTAATGACTGATTCTGCTGTAATCACAAAAAACCGTCAAAATTAGTCACCTGAAAATCTCTTAGGTGACCATTTTGTCACTTCTCGGTTATTTTGAGCTTTCAGCTACCTTTTTCAGGTTTGCTAAACCACTGTCGTAAATGCCTGTTACAGCGGCTACCGCAGTTGCGTCATCTTGGCCTGCTGGGATTGGTGGGTTCAATTTGTAGAGGCGATAAAAACGACCTACCCAAGTTACCGTAGTTTCACCAGCAGCT
>JAZJZG010000041.1:591-8173 GCA_040389995.1 Pseudomonadota bacterium
CGCCTTTAGCAACGGTGATGACTGAGTTGTAGTCTGTGAGTGGTAGTGGGCTGTCAACGATTTCATATTTCAGTTTCATGCCAGCATCGTCTATGCTGCGTAATTTTTCATTGATGACGCCGCCGCCTTTAAGTGCAAGCGCTCTGAATGTGGCCATGTCGCCATTTTCATCTTTTTTCTGTGACACTTTATCAGTCAACACGGCAGGGTGCCATTTTTGTATATTGCCAAAATCTTTTACTAACGCCCAGACTTTTGCTGGGTCAGCTTTGATGGTGACGGTTTTTTCAACTTTTTGTGGGGTAGGGCCGTGCGCTGAAGCTGTGGTGGCAATAAGACTAAGTGCGAGTAACGCTAAAATCTTTTTCATTTATTTTTTCTCCGTAACTCTCAGTATGAGAGGATTTATTCGAAAACAACAATACATTATAAATTAGAACTAAACTTTATTAAATGTATTGCAGTTTGTATTTGTGTTAACGATGAAGTATATGCTTGGTTGACATAATGCTGCCGCTTGTCGTTAACGGTTTAAAATAAAAGTGCCAAATGCGCGGCTTTTGTCACCGGTTTTGATGGTAGTCAATAATTTGTTCGTTTTGGTATCTATTACGCTGACGTTGTTGCTACCCCAGTTTGCAATATAAGCGCGGTTATTAGCGTCATCTATGTTGATGCCTTCAGGCGTGCTTCCTACTGCTATTGTCGTGAGTGGTTTTTGCGTGGCAATGTCAATCACAGTGATGCTGTCATCCTGATTATTAGACACATACAGTGTTTTTTCATCGGCACTGATTGCCGCGCAGTAGGGATGGAAACCTACTTTAATATGCTGTTGTACCTCTGTTTTAGTATTGATGAGGCTGATAGAGTCATTTTTCACATTAACGCTGACCAGCCATAAGCCGCTGCGGCTGAGCGCAATGCCATAGGGATGCTTGCCTACAGCAATGCGTTTTTGAATGGCCAGTGTAGACGTATTTATAACTGCGATATCATTACTATCGCGATTGGCCACATACAGCCATTGGTTATCTGGGCTGACAATCAAGCCGGCGGGTGCTTCACCAATTTTAACGCTGCGCATGGCGTGGTCAGCCTGCGTGCTAATGGCTAACACTTGGTTATCAAACCAATCAGCCACATACAATATTTTGTTATCTGGTGATAATGCCACGCCCACTGGCGAGCCTTTAATTTTCAGGGTTTCTATCAGCTGGTTATTCTGTGTATTGATAATGCTTATATCCTGGCTCTCCACATTGGTGATATAAGCACGCTGCAATTCGGCTGAAACGGCCACACCCACCGGCGCTTTACCGACAGGGATAGATTGGATCACCGTGTTTGTGCTGGTGTCGATGACAGATACCGTGTTATCACCCTGATTTGTGATATAGGCAAAGTGCTGGCTAGGTATTTTGGTGGTCGCGTGACAACTGATACTTATTATGGCAGTCAATAAAAGTGCAATAAAGTGATTAATTTTCAGAGGCTTATTTAGGCTTTTATCCATATAATTGTGTTCTAAACTCAAATGGCAGCTTTCAATAATGCGCGAAATATGAAAAAATTGCACTAAATTATTAAGGCAGTAAAACGCTATGTTAGATCGTGACGGGTTTCGCCCGAATGTTGGCATTATTATATGTAATGCCAACAATCAGGTATTTTGGGGTAAGCGTATTCGCGAACATGCTTGGCAGTTTCCGCAAGGTGGTATTAACCATGGCGAGAGCCCAGAGCAGGCCATGTATCGTGAGTTGATGGAAGAGGTCGGTTTAAAGCCAGAACATGTACAAATTTTAGGTCGGACCAAAGACTGGCTCAGGTATGAGGTGCCTACTACTTGGGTGAAACGTGAGTGGCGCGGCAGTTATAAAGGTCAAAAGCAAATCTGGTATTTATTACGCATGCTGGGACGCGACAGCGATGTTTCGCTACGTGCCAGTGAGCATCCTGAGTTTGACGCATGGCGCTGGAGCGAATATTGGGTGCCGCTGGAGGATGTGATTGAATTTAAACGTGGTGTATATGAATCTGCGTTGAATGAACTGGCACCGCATTTGCATCATAAAGTAGCTAAATAGCTATCACCTTGAATGTATAAAAAAACCTGCACTAGGATAAAAACGTGCAGGTTTTTTTATTGCTTAAATTTTTGTCGCCATCATTTCACCCAGTTTAATGGCGCGTTCAGCTTGCCAGGCTTCATTAAACTGTAAGGTATCTTTTTCAAATAACATCACCACAGTAGAGCCCAGCAGAAATTTACCCATTTCGTCGCCTTGTTTAAGCTGGATGTTCTGGTCTTCGTACGACCATACCCGTACGTTTTTTGTACGTGGCGGATTGATGATGCCGTTCGCACCATCATGCCAGCTAGTTGCCATGCTACCTACTATCGTCGCGCCAACGAGCACCATGATAAAGCTACCGTATTCTGTAGAGTCAAACTCGCAAACTACCCGTTCATTGCGGGCAAACAAACCCGGCACGCCTTGTGCCGTGGCTGGATTCACGGAAAATAAAGCACCTGGCACATAAGTCATACTTTTTAATGTGCCATCGCACGGCATATGAATGCGGTGATAATCCTTGGGGCTTAAATACAGGCAGGCAAAGTGGCCATTTTCAAACTTCTTTGCTAAATTGTTATCACCGCCCACTAAGGTGGTTGTTGAGTAAGCGTGGCCTTTCGCCTGAAAAATCTGGTCAGCATCAATATTGCCAATTTGACTAATTGCACCATCAACCGGGCAGATGAAAGCTGCTTGGGCTAGTGGCCGAGCATTGACTTTTAATGGACGGGTAAAGAAATCGTTAAAGGTTTTGTAGGTGTTGATGTCCGGCTCGGCAGCTTCTGCCATATTCACGTTGTAACGCTTTACAAACCAGCCAATCACAGCAGTGGTGAGCTTACCGGCTTCAAGGTTGGCTAACTTGCCTGCAAGCGCAGTGATGGCTTGCTTGGGCAGGACATATTGTAAAAGTACCGCGATGTTAGTTTGCACACTCATCCTTGGAATCTAATTGGTGTATTTTTTAATGTAACTGAATAATAAAAAAGGGCAAACCGCTAGACGCTTTGCCCTTTTAATCTTACATCGACTAAAACCAGTGACTAAAGTTTAGTTCGACTAGAACCTTAGTCTAGAATCCTAGTTCTTTGATTGGTCAACTAGTTTGTTTTTAGCAATCCAAGGCATCATCGCGCGTAACTGACCGCCTACTTGCTCAATTGGATGAGCGGCGTTCAAACGACGGCGCGCTGTCATTTCAGGATAGTTGGTACGGCCTTCTAGAATGAACTGTTTAGCGTAGTTACCGTTTTGAATGTTGGCTAACGCTTCGCGCATAGCGTAACGTGATTCTTCGTTAATCACTTTAGGGCCAGTCACATACTCACCATACTCTGCATTGTTTGAGATTGAGTAGTTCATGTTGGCGATACCGCCTTCGTACATCAAATCTACAATCAATTTAAGTTCGTGCAAGCACTCAAAGTAGGCCATTTCTGGCGCATAACCAGCTTCTACCAATGTTTCAAAGCCCGCTTTTACTAGTTCAACTGCGCCGCCACATAACACCGCTTGCTCACCGAACAAGTCAGTTTCTGTTTCTTCACGGAAATCAGTTTCAATCACACCGCCTTTAGTGCCGCCGTTAGCTGCTGCGTATGACAGAGCAATGTCTTTGGCTTTACCAGATTTGTCTTGGTAAACCGCGATCAATGAAGGAACGCCGCCGCCTTTAAGGTATTCTGAACGCACGGTGTGGCCTGGGCCTTTTGGCGCAATCATGATGACATCTAAGTCAGCACGTGGGGTGATTTGGTTGTAGTGCACGTTGAAACCATGGGCAAATGCAAGTGTTGCACCTTGTTTTAAGTTTGCAGCAACATCATCATTGAAGATCTGTGCCATTGTTTCATCAGGCAATAGCAGCATCACAACGTCTGCATCTTTTACAGCAGCTGCGATTTCTAATGTTTTGTGGCCAGCATTCTCAGCTTTAGCCCATGAACCGCCGCCTTTGCGTAGGCCGATAGTAACATTTACGCCGCTATCTTTAAGGTTTGCCGCGTGTGCATGACCTTGTGAACCGTAGCCCACGATGGTTACTTTTTTGCCTTTGATTAAACTAAGGTCTGCGTCTTTATCGTAATAAACTTTCATTTCTTTCCTCGCCTTTTCATGCAAATGCTAATTAAATTGTTTGAAGTTGTCTGATTTTACAAGACAGATATAAATTTGATGCTTAAACCTTAAGTATTCTGTCGCCACGGCCAATGCCCGATGCGCCTGTACGTACTGTTTCTAATATAGCTGCTTTATCTAGGCTTTCGATAAAGGCATCTAGTTTGGAGCCAGAGCCGGTAAGCTCAATGGTAAAACTGCCGTCGGCCACATCGATAATACGGCCGCGGAAAATATCGCACATACGCTTCATTTCTTCACGAAACGCACCAGTGGCTTTGACCTTTACTAACATCAATTCACGTTCTATGAATTTCCCGTCATTCAAATCCAGCACTTTAACGACATCAATCAACTTGTTTAATTGCTTGATAATTTGTTCAATCACTTCATCAGAACCCGAAGTCACAATCGTCATGCGTGACAGCGTAGCATCCTCAGTAGGTGCTACCGTGAGTGATTCGATGTTATAAGCACGCGCTGAAAACAAGCCCGCCACGCGTGATAGTGCGCCAGCTTCGTTTTCCATGAGTAGAGAGATAATATGCTTCATATTAATCTTACTCCCTTGCAACATGGTCGTTAGCTAAAATCATTTCAGACAAGCCTTTGCCGTTTGCAATCATCGGGAATACGTTTTCATCCTGATCCGTAATAAAATCCATAAACACAAATTTATCTTTTTTCGCAAACGCTTCTTTTAACGCGCCTTCTACGTCAGCGGGGTTGGTGATCTTCATGCCGACATGGCCATAAGATTCAGCTAATTTAACAAAATCAGGCAAGCTGTCCATATACGATTCTGAATAACGGTTTTCGTAGAAAAACTCCTGCCACTGACGCACCATACCTAGGTAACGGTTGTTCAGCAAAATCACTTTAATCGGCAAACCGTATTGCGCACAGGTAGAAAGCTCTTGAATATTCATCTGAATACTGCCTTCACCCGTTACACAGGCTACTTGCGCATGTTTATCCGCAAATTGACAGCCCATCGCATAAGGTAAGCCCACGCCCATGGTGCCTAAACCGCCAGAATTGATCCAGCGACGTGGTTTATCGAATTTATAATACTGCGCTGCCCACATCTGGTGCTGTCCAACGTCCGATGTTACATAGGCTTCACCCTTAGTAACTTCCCACAGCTTTTCAATCACGTATTGCGGTTTGATGACCTCAGTCGAATTCTGATACACCATGGATTTAACATTGCGCCACTCATCGATCTGCTTCCACCAATTGCTGATATTGCTTTGTTTTTTCTCAGCCGTAAAAGTATCGCCTGTTAAAACCTCATTCATCTCACGTAAAACAGACAGCACATGCCCAACAATTGGCACATCTACTTTCACGCGTTTTGAGATGGACGATGGGTCGACGTCAATATGAATAATGGTGCGTTGCTGACTTAAAAAATCAGCAGGATTACCAATCACGCGGTCATCAAAACGTGCGCCTACGGCAATCAACACGTCACAGTTCTGCATCGCCATATTGGCTTCATAAGTGCCATGCATGCCCAGCATGCCCAAAAACTGTTTGTCAGTGGCAGGGTAGCCACCTAAACCCATCAGCGTGCTAGTCACAGGATAATTTAAGCTACGCGCTAATTTAATCAACTCTTCAGCGCCATCGCCCAGCACCAAGCCACCACCGGTATAAATCATCGGGCGCTTGGCTTCTAGCAGTAATTTAACGGCTTTTTTAATTTGCCCGCTATGGCCTTTAAGGATAGGGTTGTACGAGCGCATTTCTACCGTTTTTGGGTAAAGGTATTCGGCAACATGCGCGGTAATATCTTTTGGGATATCTACGACCACAGGGCCTGGGCGGCCGGTTGCTGCAATATAAAACGCTTTTTTCATGGTGGCGGCGATGTCTTTAACATCTTTTACCAGAAAATTATGTTTTACACATGGGCGCGTTATGCCCACCATGTCTACTTCTTGAAAGGCATCCATACCAATCGCTGGTACAGGTACCTGGCCGCTAATCACCACTAATGGAATGGAATCCATATAAGCGGTTGCAATGCCGGTAATGGCATTGGTAGCACCTGGGCCTGAGGTTACAAGTGCAACACCTACTTCACCTGTAGCGCGAGAAAATGCGTCTGCAGCGTGTACGGCGGCCTGCTCGTGGCGTACCAGGATGTGTTTGAAACCTTTTTGCTTATAAATTTCATCGTAAATGTGCAGCACCGCACCACCAGGATAGCCAAAAACGAATTTAACTTTTTCCTCGTTTAAGCAACGGATGAGGATTTCTGCACCAGTGATATTGGGGTTTGTCATAAATATTGATTGCAAGTTGTGCTCAAGTAATACCGAAGGTAATACTGTTATGATGAGCTAATAATTTTCAACCCTAAACATTAACGTGTTAGCTGCTTTTGGTCAAGTTTTCAATTGTTTATAAGGCGCTTGCCAAGCAATTAAGTCTTGCTGGCAGGTGTTTTGGGAGCATGCCACGCATGCAATCGCTAAAATCATGTAGGTGTTGCTGGGGTCATTAAGCTTTACTTTGATTGAGTTTACTCGGCCATTTATTTCATTCTGCCTCTAAAGGTGGCGCTACCTTCAATAGCTCTTCAATCGTGGTAAGTCCAGCGGCTACTTTTTCTGCGCCATTGATAATCAGCGGCTGCATGCCTTCTTGTTGTGCCAGTTTGGTGAGTTTTGCCAAATCAGTTTCAGGCGTAATCAGTTTTCTTAATGCGGGTGTCATGGTCAGCATTTCATAAATGCCACTGCGCCCTCTAAAGCCAGTATTACGGCATTCTAAACAGCCTACTGGCTTATAGATATGTGCTGGTTTCGGTACGTTGAATGTGCCGACCAATGCGTCCCATTGACTTTGTTCGATAGATTCTGGTGCTTTGCAGCTAGTGCATAATGTACGCACCAGACGTTGTGCCATAACCCCCAGTATAGTTGAGTGTATGAGATACGAAGGCACGCCTAAATCCAGCAGTCGGGTGACGGCTGAGGGTGAGTCGTTGGTATGCAATGTGGATAACACCAAATGCCCGGTGAGCGCAGCCTGGATAGCCATGTCTGCGGTTTCTAGATCACGGATTTCGCCGACCATAATAATGTCCGGGTCTTGCCGCATCAGTGTACGGATGCCATCGGCAAAATTGAGCCCAATATTTGCTTGCACTTGCATTTGATTGAATAGCGGCTCGACCATCTCAATTGGTTCTTCTACCGTACAGACGTTGACTTCGGGCGTGGCGAGTAAGCGCAAGGTTGCGTAAAGTGTGGTGGTTTTACCTGAGCCCGTTGGGCCGGTGACTAGAATGATGCCGTTAGGTGCTTTGGTCCAATTGCTCCAAGTATCTGCTTGTGTTTGGGCAAAGCCCAGTGCTAAAAAGTCTTTGG
>JAZJZG010000041.1:8183-13600 GCA_040389995.1 Pseudomonadota bacterium
GTCCGGTGCAAAGATCCGCATGACTAGTTTTTCACCAAATGCGGTAGGCATGGTGGATAAACGTAATTCTATTTCTACACCTTCAGCCGTTAAGGTTTTGATACGGCCATCTTGCGGGCGGCGTTTTTCTACCATGTCCATACGCCCTAATAGCTTAATGCGGCTGGTGATGGCATTCATAATGTTGGGAGGGAGTTGGTACACCTGATGCAGCACGCCATCAATTCTAAAGCGCATCATGCCCATGTTACGGCGTGGCTCAAGATGAATATCACTCGCACGTTGTTCAAACGCGTACTTGAATATCCAGTCGACAATATTCACTACATGCTGTTCATTGGCGTCCAGATTTTTGTCTTTACCCAGCTCGACTAATTGTTCGAAATTTTGTACGCCGACAATTTGCCCCGCTTTGGCCAAATTCGCCGCATTCATAGAGCTTGCTAGGCTGTAGATCTCTGGTAAATAGCGGCTAATTTCCAGTGGGTTAGCCACCACTAATTTGATTGTCATTTTGAGCACACGCTCAAGGTCGGCTATCCAATCGGTGCTAAACGGCTCAGTGGTGGCGATAATCGCCTCACCATTTTTGGCTGCAATCGGCATGATTCTTAAGCGCTCGGCATAGCCTTTAGAGATGATCTGCGCTGCAGAGCCAAAGTCTAGCTTAAGCGGGTCTATATGGTAGTAGTCTAAGCCAGCGCGCGCTGCCAGCCATATGGATAAACTTTCCACAGTAATTGCTTTATGCGGGGATTTAAGGCTTTTCCATTTTTGTTCGCCAATGACGACTAAGGGATGCAATTTAGAGCTATCGAGTTTACGGTCTTTATACAGGGTTTCCGCGTGCGCTTTGTCTACCATGCCCTCATTGACTAGCATCCGCAAAACGTCACCTAAAGTGAGGCGGCCAGTCGGATTGGTCAGCGAAGTAGGTTTGCCCATTGATTTAAATCTCTATTCGATGCGTTGCATATTTAAAATTTCGAACTCTGATTGTTATACTTTAATCGCTTAAGGTCAATCAACTAGCTATCTTTAAGTTATTCAATAAAGCGCATGGACAGGTCGATAGCCTGCACGTTTTTAGTGAGTGAACCTATAGAGATGCGATCAACGCCAGTCAATGCGATTTCACGCACATTCTCTAGTGTAATGCCGCCAGAAGCTTCCAGAATCGCGCTTTGTGCAACGCTTTTGTTTAATATGACAGCCTCAGCCAATAATGCAGTGCTAAAGTTATCTAATAAGATACTGGTTGCGCCTGCGGCCAAAGCTGCTTTTAGCTGGCTCAAATTTTCCACTTCAATCTGTATGCTTTTATTCGTTTTAATCGATAAGGCTTGCTGCATCACGGCAGCGATTCCACCGGCGGCGGCAATATGATTTTCTTTAATCAACACGCCATCATATAGTGCCAGTCTTTGATTGTGGCCACCACCCACAGTCACGGCGTACTTTTGTGCTAACCTCAAATGCGGGATCGTTTTGCGAGTATCCAGAATCTGTGTGTTTGTACCGGCAATCGCATCTACGTATTTGCGTGTTTCAGTCGCGGTGGCAGACAGGGTTTGTAAAAAATTCAGTGCACAGCGTTCAGCAGTCAATAGCGAACGCGCTGAGCCTGTCAATTCACACAATTCCTGGTTGGCTGTCACACGTGCTCCTTCAGTGACCAGCCATTTAATGCTGACATCAGCATCTATCAACTTAAAGCATGTGTTTACCCAGTCCAGGCCGCAAATCACAGCGGCTTCCCGCGCTATGATAATCGCCTTAGCTATCTGTGCTGCCGGTACCAGTTGTGCAGTGAGGTCACCAGTCCCGATGTCTTCGTCTAGTGCGGATTGCACCTGTGTTGTGACTAACTGATGAAATGCGCGTGATCCTGCAGGATAATGTTGATTAAATAGCGTCATAGTGTTGATTGAGTGGGCGTAGATTCAATTATAATGCTATCAATCTCAAATCTCAGTAAAAATTACATTAACCATTATTATGAAACTTTTATACACCATCAATAGCCCCTACGCTCGTAAAGTACGTATTGTGGCGGCCGAAAAACATATCGATATTGCCCTGGAAGAAGTGGTGCTGGGCACGCCAGATAGCGTCGTTAAACAATACAATCCCTTGGGCAAAGTGCCGGTGTTGGTGTTGGATGGTGATGAAAGTTTGTATGACTCCCGCGTGATTGTGGAATATTTAGATAATCGCACACCGCTGGCACATTTAATACCACAAGACTTAGGCTCAAAAGTTAAGGTGCGTCGCTGGGAGGCATTGGCTGATGGTGTGTGTGATGCAACGGTTGCCGTGGTGATGGAAAAACGCAAACCAGCCGCCGCGCAGAGTGAAGAGTTGCTTGCCAGGCAACTGGATAAAGTGACACATGGCTTGCAAGCCTTGAATAACGATTTGGGTAAAAACAAATGGTGTGTGAATGACAACTTTAGCCTGGCCGATGTGGCCGTAGGCTGTATGTTGGGATATGTCAGTTTGCGTATTAGCGATTTGGTGGATTTGGCTGCCGAATACCCAAATTTAGAGCGTTTGCATGCGGCTTTATTAAAGCGTAAGTCGTTTAAAGATAGTCTGCCTGTCGCTTAGCAGTCATGATTTTATTTGTAGGCAGCAATTGCACGATCTAACTCATTAAATAGAGATTTATGCAGGCTACGAGTGTGTTTGTTCCAATGCTGCCAATCTTTTTCAAGCTCGCTGCGTAACTGTTTCGCGGTATTGATTTCACCGACACTTACTGACCACAATGCATAGCATGCGCGAACTTCGGTAGAGCCAAATACGGTATTGGCATGCATAAACTCAGTTTGAGCATTGGCATTATCGTGATTTTCTGCATAGCTTTTAGCGAGTAGCAGGCTTAACTCTTCAGGTCTGAAGCTGCTTTGTTTTTTTCTAATATCCAGTAGCAGTTGAATGGCTGCCTGTGGTTGTTGAAAGTGCAGGTTTGCTTTAGCTGCACCAAAACAAACTTCTAGATCATTGGCAAATGGACCATTAAGGCAGGCATCAAACTGCTGCACTGCTTCACCGTATTCCCCAGCGTCATCAAGCGCGATAGCAAGGCGCATCCTATTTTGTACCGTAGGTGTTAAATCAAAAGCCTGCCTTGCGTCACGCAAGGCTCGGCTAGGGTCTAACAATTGCAAGGCTTTCGTTGAGACTTGTTTCACTCCGTGCTCTACTCTTGAAGCTGGCAGATATTCAGCAAAGAAGTAAACGATGCTGCCTAGTAAAGGGAATGAAAATAGAATGAGCAGCCAATACATAGGCCGCCCAGCCCTAATCGCATGCACCGCGAAAAACAAGGCGATGATGATATGTAACCCTATGCCGAAAAATGGCATGCCTGACCTCTCTAATTTATTAACTAGCTATTTTATTAAGTAGCTATGACTAGATTGCAGCTGTAATAATTCCGCCACCGAGGCAAACATTGCTTTCGTAGACTACAGCAGACTGGCCTGGTGTAATGGCCCATTGTTTTTGACCAAATTTAATCTCCACCTGGCTATCGGTGAGTGCATCGATTTCACAAGGCGCATCAGGCTGGCGGTAACGTGTTTTTGCCGCATAAACCCAGTTGGTGATAGGCTGTTCGGTGTCTATCCATGTTAATTGACTGGCTAGTAGGCCGTCATTGAGTAACAAGCTATGCTCATGCCCTTGTACGACCGTCAGCACATTGTTTTCCATGTCTTTGGCGGCAACAAACCAAGGTTCACCATTGCTCTCGCGGCTACCACCGATTTTTAAGCCTTGGCGTTGGCCTAAGGTGTAGTACATCAAGCCTTCATGGCGACCTACCAATTTGCCTTCAGGCGTTTTTATATCGCCAGGCTCACGTGGCAGGTATTTACTTAAAAACTCTTGAAAAGGGCGTTCGCCTATGAAGCAGATGCCGGTAGAGTCTTTTTTCTCAGCGTTGATGAGGCCGGCTTTACGGGCGATTTCGCGTACTTCACGCTTTAACATTTGACCAAGTGGGAACAGTGTCTTAGATAGTTGTGCCTGATTCAGCCTATATAAAAAATAGCTCTGGTCTTTGCTGCCATCGTCGGCTTTCATCAACTGAAACAGGCCTGGCTTGAGCGGATTCTCACGCACTTGCGCATAATGGCCGGTGGCAATCAAGTCGGCGCCCATATCCATGGCATGGTCTAGAAACGCTTTGAACTTGATTTCTGCATTACATAAGATGTCTGGATTAGGCGTGCGGCCGGCTTTGTATTCACTTAAAAAATTAGCGAATACGCGATCTTTATATTCAGCACTAAAATTCACTGCTTCTATATCAATACCAATTTTGTCGGCGATGGAGACCGCATCAATCAGGTCTTGCTTGCTGGAGCAATATTCATCCGTGTCGTCATCTTCCCAGTTTTTCATGAAAAGACCGGTGACCTCATAACCCTGCTCTTTTAACAACAGGGCGGTGACGGATGAGTCCACGCCGCCTGACAGGCCAACAACGATTTTCTTTTTTTGCATTTTGTTTAAATTCAAAGTGTTTAAATTCAAGGTATTCAAATTCATATGGTTAAGTACAGATTTATAAGTGCGTGACCGCTGACAGCGGAAATTGTCTGCCACTTAAATAGTCTTCGATACACGTGAGTACTTGCGGGCTACGCATCAGCATGGCCTTGCTGCGAATCTCATCTACAGACATCCACACCGCGCGAATAATACCTGCATCCAGTGCTAGATTTGGCTGGTGGTTGCTGACACTACCGATATAAGCAAAACGCAGATAAGTGGTGTCGTTGTGCTCATGCTTCCAGTGATAAATGCCCAATAACGACACGGGTTTAAAGGTATAGGCCGTTTCTTCCAGCGTTTCACGCATCACCGCTTCAATGAGGGTTTCGTTGTCTTCCAGATGGCCGGCAGGCTGATTAAAACGGTTACCGCGGTCGGTAGTTTCTTCCACTAGTAAAAATTTACCGTTCTCTTCTACAATTGCGGCAACGGTGGCATGCGGCATCCATTGCCTGGTTTGCTGTAAAGCTTGATGCATGGTGTGATTCTTTAAAAATTTCCTACCATTTTACTCTCAAGTTGCCTGTTTAGTGAAAGTGAGTGCATAAGTGTTAGATAGCTATTTAGCTCGCTAGTTTAGGAAACAGGCCAACCAGCCCCTGTGCTATAAACTCGACGGACATCGCAGCTAAAACCAGACCCATTAAGCGCGTTACGATGTTGATGCCTATCGTGCCTAGTTGACGAGAGATTGCAACAGATAGCCTGAGTACCAGCCAGGTAATAAGGCAAATGATAAAAATTGGGATGATTAGCAACAAGTGTCTTGTAAAGCTGCTGTTTTGTTGCGCTGCAATAATCATGCTGCTTATTGCGCCTGGGCCGGCGAGTAAAGGGATGCTGAGCGGTAC
>JAZJZG010000042.1:0-4573 GCA_040389995.1 Pseudomonadota bacterium
TTATCGTAGCTTCGCGTTGCGCAGCATTTTGGCAGAACACGGCGGAGCGATATTGTGTGCCTACATCATTACCTTGACGGTTTGGCGTGGTTGGGTCATGCGATACAAGAAATATCTCTAATAAAGTCTCAAAGCTGACTTGGTCGGCATCAAAGCTAATTTCTATGGCTTCGGCATGGCCGGTGTCGCCATTGCAAATATCTTTATAGGTTGGGTTAAGCGTGTGGCCGCCAATATAACCAGACACGACTTTGCTTACGCCTTTTAGTTGGCTGAATACTGGCTCGGTACACCAAAAGCAGCCACCGGCAAATACTGCGGTTTGTTGATTACTCATGATATTTTCCTTAAATTTTATCGGACAATTTTAATCTTCAGTTTTACAATAGTTAGTCAATATTCCATTCAAAACATTACATCAGGTTTAACAATTTTTAGCCATGCGCTTAAACGCTTTATACGTAGATTTTAACTCTTATTTCGCTTCAGTCGAGCAACAGTTGTGCCTCGAGTATCGTGGCAAGCCAATTGGCGTGCTGGCGGTGCTGGCGGAAACGACTTGCTGCATAGCGGCGAGTTACGAGGCTAAGGCGTTTGGCATCAAAACTGGCACGGCTGTGCGTGAGGCACGTAAGTTATGCCCGGATATGATTTTTGTAGAAGCGCGTCCGCCGCTTTATGTGGAATTCCACCATAAGTTGATTGAGATTGTAGAAAGCTGTACGCACGTAGAGCAAGTATTATCGATTGATGAAATGGTATGCAAACTTACAGGTAGCCAGCAGATTCCGGAAAATGCGCTGCAACTGGCAGAAAAAATCAAACAGGCCATTGCAAAACATGCGGGTGACTACATACGCTGCTCGATTGGTATTGCACCAAATACCTTTTTAGCGAAGGTAGCCTCGAATATGCAAAAGCCTGATGGCTGCGTACTAATAGCGCCGCATGAGTTGCCGCAACGCTTATATGGCTTACGCCTGCGTGATTTGAACGGCATAGGCAAGCAAATGGAGGTGCGGCTGAATCGCTATAAAATCACGACGATTGAGCAGTTATACGCCGCGAATCGCAGCCAGCTACAAACCGCGTGGGGCAGCATAGAAGGTGAGCGTATGTATGACAAGCTGCGCGGGCTAGAGCCGCATTATGTGAAGAGTTCGCGTAGTAGCCTTGGGCACTCACACGTGATGCCGCCAGAGCAGCGTAACTTCAGTGGTGTAAGTGCAGTATTGCACCGATTGTTGCAGAAAGCCTGCATGCGCATGCGTAGCTATGATTTGCTGACTTCACGAGTTGCGGTGAAGGTAAAGTTTCGCAACCAGCCAAGCTGGCGCCTGGAGAGTAGTATTTCGCCTACGGATAACACCTTGCGCTTGATTGAGGCGCTGGAAAAATTTCTGCAATATTATCCAGCAACTGAAAATGAGCCTTATGCGGTGGGCGTGTCTTTTAGCGGCTTGATGACTGCAGATGAGGTGGCGCGCGATCTATTCCAGATAGAGCCGTTAGAGAATGAGATAAAACTGAATAAAGCCATCGATAAGTTGAATTTAAAGTTTGGCAAGAACACGATTTATTTTGGCGGCGCGCATGATGCTTTGAAGTATGCACCAATGCGGATTGCATTTAATCATATCCCTGACTTGGTTGTGGAGTCTGATGTTTGAAGCAGACCAAGTTTGAAGTAGGCCAAGCAAGCAGGGCAATTTACCCCTACCTGTTTGCCAATTGCTGAGCGTTAGCCTCAGCTCGCACTTGTCCTGATCCCAGCCCCCTCCACTTGGTCGTGAAGGTTGTTTAATGATGTATTATTTAATTGTGCAATCTATGCATTTTCCCTTGGCTTCGTCATAGCCCTTGATGGCCTCTAGGCCTTTTACGTTGGTCATAATCGTATCATCTAAAATGGCTTCACCCATTTTTGCGCCAGTGATGTCAGCGCCGGTTAAATCCGCTTTGCTCAAGTCAGCGCGAAACAAGTCAGTATTACGTAAGTTAGTGTTGCGTAAATCCGCAAATCTTAAGTTAGAGCGATTGATATCGGCACCTTCAAAATTGGTGTTGGTAAATTTGCCGCCAACCGCATCAAAACGCATCGCCCCCATAGGTTGGTTGCCAATATCCAAACCATAACGACCGTGTTTAACGATGGCATTGCTCATGTCTACATTGCCCAATGTGCCTATCATACGGGCATTAGTTAAATTAGCGCCGGCGAAGTTGGTTTTATCAAAAATTGCCTGGAAAATGGTCGCATCCGTTAAGTTAGCGCCGCTTAAATTTGTATTCTCCAGCCTGGCAAGATTCAAATAGCTTCTTTGCATATCGGCATTACTTAAATTTGCCCCTATGAGATACGCGCCAAAAAAGCTGGTGTTCACCATATTGCAATGACGTAGATCCATGCCATTAAAGTTGAGGTAGCCTACATCTTTATTTGAAAGGTCGCAGTTTTTGCTATTGACCTGACTCATGGCCTGTTCTTGTGTAAGTTTTGGGCGCTCAGGTTCAGCATTCTTTGCATAAAAATCCGCGGCTTTGGCAATCATGGCTTTTTGGTCGAACAAAAAAGAATCACGCGAGCCTTCGTTACTAAAGCAGTAAGTCTTACCTTCAAACACTTCATTGATTTCACAGTTGGTTTTAAGGAACGAGCCCTTAGAAAGGCTATTCGTACAATAGTCACCAAATTCCCCTGCAAAGGCGTGGCTAGCAAACACTAGGCCTAGCAGTATGATTATATTTTTAATTTTATTCATTATCGCTCTCCAAGAACCTGCTTAAGGTGTTGCCCTTATTAGCATTATTAGTGCTAAGACGTAAACACTCTGTTACTTGAGTCACATAGTGAGATATGTATCTTTAATACACAAGTCCTTTATTTTGTCATGAAAATCATTAGTTACAAATCGTTAACAATTATCGGTAGGCTAAACCGTTTGCCACGCGTTTAGTAAGCATCTGTAAATTAATGCAGACATTTAAAGCAAAGCGCCAGTTCGTGATACTTAACGATTAGTACTACAACTAAGAGTCAAAATTAAATGAATAGTTTGCTTAAATAAATTCTAAGAATTGAGGAGAAGTAAAATGCGTAGTATCAAGATGCATAAAGTGAACGTATTAGTGCCAGCATTGCTAACAGCGGCATTTTCAATGTCAGCGCTTGCAGATGATCAATACACTGATACTGCTCGCGTGTTGTCATCTACACCACAGGTCGAGCGTGTGAATATGCCACGCCAGGAATGTCGCACTGAATATCAGCAACAAAGTTACAGCAATAATGGTGACCGCTCTATTGTGGGCGCAGTGATTGGCGGCCTTGCAGGTGGTTTGCTGGGCAACACTATCGGTCATGGTAATGGCCGTGTGGCGGCCGCTGCTGTCGGTGCTGGCGTTGGCGCCATTGCCGGCGACCGTATCAGTAATAATCGAAACAGTAATACTGTGGTGACACGCCCAGTGCAAAGCTGCTACCAAGTTGATAATTGGCAAACGGTAACGAGTGGATATCTGGTGACTTATGCCTATAACGGTCGAGTCTATTCAACTGTTACCAATAACCCACCAGGTAGATATATCGATGTGAATGTAGCGGTAGCACCGGGACGTTATGCCGCGCAGCAAAATAACTATGTTGAGCCAATTGCCTATGATGGTCGCGGCTGGGATGATAATCGCGGTGACCGTGGAAGGCATCGTGGTTGGGATAAGCGTCGTGATGACGACCGTTATTATTAGTAGCTAAAGCCCGTTATTTAAGTGTTATAGATGTACTGAGTAATATTTAAGCCTGGCAGCTTTAAAGAGTTGCCAGGCTTTTTATTGGTCTTTTGTTGACCTTGAGCAGCGTCTAAAATCCAAGTTTCTACCCGCACATAGCCTCTTGCAAGTAAAATCCAGATTATGAAACTATTCAAGATTACAGCGTGAGACTAACCGTAGATTGTGCGCTCAGCGCTGAGTCAGGCTTGCAAGATGCAATGCAGCTTGGCAACCTGGCGTATCTGTTGGCTAAAGCCAAAGTAACGCCAGTGGCAATGCCGCTGGAAGCTTTAACTTGTGAGCAATATGGTTTACGCGCCACGCCAGATTACCCTATCGCAGCAATTGCTGCAGCTGCAGACGGCTTAAAGGCCAGTGCTGGCTATTGGCTGCGTGCAGACCCTGTTAATTTAGTGCTGCAGCGCGATTGCTTTAGCCTGGGTGAGCCAATCCCTTTGCAGCTAGAACAAGAGCACGCAGCGCGCTTAGTTACCAGCTTGAATGAGCATTTTTCTCAAGATGGCTTGACCTTCTTGATTGGTAAATCTGGTGCCTGGTATTTGCATTCCCATACTGATACGCAAATCACAACCACGTTACCCAGTGTCGCGGCAAGTAAAAACGTGCATCAATTCATGCCGCAAGGCGAGCAGGCGGCAAAGTGGCTGGCGGTGCTTAACGAGACGCAAATGCTATTGCATGAACACGCGGTGAATGTGGCGCGAGAGGCCAGTCGAGAACTGGCGGTGAATAGTATCTGGCTTTCTGGCAGCGGAGCTATACCAGAACCTGCAATGATTGA
>JAZJZG010000043.1:0-539 GCA_040389995.1 Pseudomonadota bacterium
TAGGCGCATGCTAAGCTTTATTAAGAGTGCAGAGTTGGCAGTAAAGTCAGGCAAGTCAGCACGCATTATTCTCAAAATGAATGCCTTAACTGATCCGGCACTTACGCTAGCGTTAGTAAGGGCAGGGCGTGCAGGTGTTGAAATCGACCTGATACTGCGCGGCGCTTGTATATTGCCGGTAAATGCGCCAGGCTTGGATGGCCGGGTGCGGGTGCGCTCTATCATTGGCCGGTTATTAGAGCATTCTCGAGTTTTTTATTTCAAGATCGATAGCGTTGAAAATATGTGGCTTTCTAGTGCGGATTGGATGAACCGTAATATGATGCGTCGCGTTGAAATTGCATGGCCAATTGTGGATGCCAAAAATCGTGCGCGTATCCTGCAAGAGTGTTGCCAGCTATGTCTGGATGATAATGAGGATGCATGGCTGTTGCAGAATGATGGGAACTACCTGCAAGCGGCAAAGCTGGTAGGCCAGACTACAGAAAAAACCGCAGAACTAAGCACGAGTGCGCAACTACAATTGCTGAGAAAGTATG
>JAZJZG010000043.1:549-1991 GCA_040389995.1 Pseudomonadota bacterium
TGCAAGCTGAATATAGACGCATTTTAATATTGAATATAGAGCCTTAACCTAGGGGTTATCTGATGGCTAATTTGATTTTATGGCGACATGCAGAGGCTGAAATAATGCCACTCAATGGCAAAGATATTGATCGTGCGCTCACCAAGGGCGGGAGGAAAGATGCCGCTAAAATGGCAAAGTGGCTTAATCAGCATCTGCCAAAAAATACAGAAATCTTATGCAGTCCAGCACGTCGTTGTTTAGAGACAGCGGCGACTTTAAATGATGAATCAAACTACAAAAACCTGCACGCAACACGTTATGAAATAAAACAGGCTAAGTTCTTAGGCGTTGATAGCACGGTAGAAGCTATCGCTGAACAAGTGGTTAATGACGACAGCAGTAAAACCATACTGCTTATTGGTCATCAACCTAATCTTGGTCAGCTCATAGCAAAATTACTCGGTATGGACGAAGCCACCTGTGTGGTAAAAAAAGGCTCAGTGTGGTGGTTGCGCCAGAGATTCATTAACGGTGCATCGCAAACCTATTTATTTACCGTGCAACAGCCGGATTATTGACTAGATGCTTAGTCGAAGTAGCAGGCTTATTTCTTTTTAGGCCGGCCAGTTTTAATGGTAGGTACTTTACTCATTACCGCTTTCAAGGCCGCATCAGTCATCGCAGTGAGCTGCATAATGCCCGCACGTAATAACTCACTTTTTTTCACTGGCTGGCCCAGTTTAGCTAAGCGCTCTTTCAGTACATAAAATTGCGCATACTCAACTTTAGGCATGGTGAAGCTATCACGTTCCATTTTTAATTTCGGCGTTTTTTCTTTTTCTGTTTTTTCAACTTTAGCTTTTACTGGTTTTTTCGGTGCCACTTTAGTTGCTGCAGCACTGGCTGATGGTTTGCTAGTAACTAGTTTGCTAGTAACTGGTTTAGCGGCGGCTTGGCTGGCTGCACTGGCTTTCGTGGCAGCAGCTTTTTCTAATGCCGGTTTAATCCCTAACTTGCTGGTTTCTACTTTCGCCGGTTCAGTTTTTTTAGCTGGTGTATTTAATGCCGCGGCTTGTACGGGGTTGATTTTTGACATGAAACTCTCCTTAATAAACGGTATAAATAGTTTATACCGTTTATTTCAAATTGCAATATCTGTTTAGGACCAATAAACATTACACAAAAGCGATTTCAAGCAGCCAACTGGTTTTTTGCCAGACTACTTTTTCTTCTTCAAGTAAATAATAAGATTGCGGGTATTTCTCAGGCCAGGATTTGGGTAAGGTTAATTGAATCGTATTGCCGGCGTGATTTAGCTGAATGCCACGTAGATTAGGCATCTGGCGAGCATGGCAAAAAATTACGGCTAACCTCAAACACATCAGTTGCATCACAAAAATACGGTCTGAGAAATCTGCTTCCAAACGCTTCAGCTTTGCTCTGTGCCCCAGTATCAATAG
>JAZJZG010000044.1:0-3588 GCA_040389995.1 Pseudomonadota bacterium
CAGGGCCTGTTACACGGGTAGTGTATGGCACGGGGATGACTTGCTGAAATTAAAAGTATTGGATCAAAAAGTTAAAGTGAATACTTTTAAATCTCCTAAATTAGATGCGTTATATCCATCGTAAAGTAAGTATGGGTTTAAGCTATGGATGGATGTAAGTAGCGTGATATTCGGGGTAATTATACCTAAAGTTTAGGGCGTTATAGTGCAGGTTATGTGGTGAAATTTTCAAAGGAAAATTTATGTTAAAAAATTCTCAACCTCATGGTATTGCGCCAGCACCAGCTTATTTGTCGCCAGCCTGGGCGCCAGCAGCCAAGGATGCCGTGGGTACAGCATTGGGCACATCGCGATTGTGGTTCACTCTGGCGCAAGGCATTGTCACCGAAGTATATTATCCTCGCCCTGATATTCCACAATTGAAAGACATGGGCTTTATCGTTGCCGATGACGCAGGTTTCTGGGTAGAACTTCGACGAATGAATGATTACTCGGTGACTTGGCAGGAAGATGCTATTCCAGCGATGACCATCACTCATCATCATGCTCGTTTTACATTGACTCTTAAGATATGTACCGATCCAGAACGGGATGTGCTGCTAACAGATTTTGAGCTTAAGGGGGATGCGGCTTTGCAACTGTATGTGCTGGCTGCCCCGCGTATAGGGGAAGATGCAACCAGCAATCAGGCATGGACAGATGAGTGGCAAGGCCGCCCGCTACTATGGGCGGAACAGGGTCCGTTTGGATTAGCCTTGGCAGCAATAGATCGATCAGGCAATCCTGCATTCTTGCAACGCTCGGTCGGACTGGTCGGGGCAAGTGACTGCTGGCAAGATTTTCAGCAAAACGGCAGAATGACCTGGCACTATGCTGAAGCAGGTCCTGGCGAAGTCGCCTTGACCGCGCAACTACCAATTACGGGAACACTGGCTTTGGGGATTTCCACCAGTCGTGAAGCTGCCGGTACCTTGGCACTACAATCGCTAGCGGCAGGTTTTACATCTCGTTGGATGATGTATTGCCAAGGCTGGCAACTGTGGCTGGATACCTTGCGCTGGCCATCTAATCAGGCGATTGAATCGCTCGCATTACTGCGGCGTTCAGCGACAGTTATTAAATGCCATGAAGACCGTACTTTCCCCGGCGCATTTGTCGCTAGTCTGTCAGTGCCATGGGGCGAAGCCAGCAGCAGTCGCGGCGGCTACCATCTGGTGTGGGCACGAGATCTGGTCGAGACAGCCGGTGCCCTGGTGGCACTCGGATGTGTTGCTGATGCACAGAGAATCCTGATTTATCTTATTGCTACCCAGCAAGCTAATGGCCACTGGCTACAAAACCAATGGCTGGGAGGCAAGCCCTTCTGGCAAGGCATACAGTTAGACGAAACAGCTTTCCCGGTCTTACTTGCCAGTGCCTTGGCGGAGCGTGATGCATTGGGTGAGGTAAGGGTCGATGACATGGTACGTCGCGCGCTTTGTTTTATCGCCCTCGAAGGACCGGTGACCTGTCAGGATCGCTGGGAAGAAGATGCCGGGATCAATACCTTTACTACCGCCGTGACTATCGCCGCACTGGTTGAAGGTAGCCGCTTTCTTAAAGGGCGAGAAGCCGATTGTGCGTTAATGCTCGCTGATGCCTGGAATGCGCGGCTGGAAGAATGGACTTGGGCCACTGACACAGCTCTGGCTCGACAACTTGATGTGCCTGGCTATTATATGCGCAGCGCACCTGAGGATGTGCTAATACACGATGGAGCAAAGCTGGAACATCTATTTGTCAAAAACCGTGAGCAAGATCCTAACCTTGCCGCTGATGAACAAATCGCCATCGACTGCCTTCAGCTTAGTCGCTACGGCTTGCGAGCTGCCGACGAACCCAGCATGATGGCGAGCGTTAAAGCCATTGATACGCTGCTCAAGACTGATACGCCCAAGGGGCCGGTATGGCATCGCTATAATGGGGATGGGTATGGTGAACATCCTGACGGAGCACCCTTTGACGGCTGGGGGCGCGGGCGCGGCTGGCCATTGCTGACTGGCGAGCGTGGGCATTTTGCGTTGTTGGCAGGCGAGGATGCGCAGGCTTATTTGCAAACCATGCTGCAGATGACTGGCAAGGGTGGATTGCTGCCGGAACAAGTTTGGGATAGTGAGGCCATTCCAGAGCGTGAGCTATATCCTGGGCAGCCAAGCGGTTCAGCCATGCCATTAGTTTGGGCGCATGCCGAATTTATCAAGTTGGCTTTAAGCATCACCACTGGGGCGCCTGTAGATCGTCCAGTACGCACTTGGGCGCGTTATGGAGGCCGTCGGCCACAATTGGATTATGCCTTATGGCAACCCCGTCAGCGTTTGTGTGAACTACTTATCGGAAAGGAGCTGAGATTGATGTTTCCAGAGTCTGCGGTAGTACATTGGGGATTAAATGGCTGGCAAAACTTAGCTGATGTCGCTACAGAAAACTGGGGCTTGGGGCACGTCGCACTGATACCGACTACTAAACTTAAAGCTGGTGACCTAATCAACTTTACTATTTACTGGTCGAATCGCGATGCTTGGCAGAATGAGGACTTTAATATTACCCTTGTTGAGGAAGTTACATCATGATTAGCATTGATTTATCAGGTCGACGAGCACTTGTTACCGGCGCAAATTCCGGGCTGGGTCGTGCCATAGCGCTTAATCTTTCGACAGCAGGCGCACGCGTTGCAGTGCATGCATTGAATGATCGTGACAGTGCCGAAGCCGTAGTCAAACAAATACAACAGACGGGCGGCGAGGCAGTCGCTGTCTATGGCGATGTGAGCAAGCCGGACCAGGTGAAAAGTATGTTTGCTGAGGTGGACTCCGCATTTGGTGGGCTGGATATTCTTGTCAATAATGCCGGACTGGATGGCATGCGAGCCATGTGTGTTGAAAGTGATACTGAGCATTGGCAAGCAGTTATTGCCGTTGATTTGCAAGGGCCGTATTATTGCGCCAGACAAGCACTCAGGCGCATGTTGTCACAAAAGCGAGGGGTGATTCTGAACATCACTTCAGTACATGAATTCATTCCATGGGCGGGTTACAGCGCTTATACCAGTGCTAAAGCTGCACTCTCGATGTTTACCAAGACGGTTGCACAGGAAGTTGCTACACAGGGTGTGCGTGTTTTGGCGATTGCCCCCGGCGCAATTAAAACGCCGATTAACGCTGACGTGTGGAAGAACCCGGATAGTCTGCGTGATCTCGATCAGAAAATTGCAATGAGCCGATTGGGTGAACCGGATGAA
Organism: Pseudomonadota bacterium; assembly: GCA_040389995.1. Taxonomy (GTDB): domain Bacteria; phylum Pseudomonadota; class Gammaproteobacteria; order Burkholderiales; family Methylophilaceae; genus Methylotenera. The sequence goes on from JAZJZG010000044.1 coordinate 3,278, forward strand.
ATTGGCAAGGTTGCTGCCTTTCTGTCGAGCGATCTGGCGAGCTATATCACAGGCACAACTCTGGCCGTCGATGGTGGGATGCTGATTTATCCGGACTTTAGTCATGGCGGTTGAAACTGTTAATGCTCAAATGGATGTCGATATAAGTAACAGTCTTATTGATGTATAAATTTCCGTCAGTCGTCCAAGATATTGTTATTGCTAATTTCTTCCTCGTAGCTGTGCAAATAGTGAATTATATTTTTCTTTATTTATAGCCTATCAATGATTACTTCCCAATGCTTAACCAACAAATCTACAAGTGTTGGCTT
>JAZJZG010000044.1:3598-17591 GCA_040389995.1 Pseudomonadota bacterium
TAATTGATATGAGTTTTTAAGTCTAATGTCTTATATAAGATATAAAACATTAGACTTAAAGGTATTTCCATGATATAAACATACTGTAACGTCCATGTAATAGGTAAGGTGCAATGCATTAAAAAGTTTCGTAATAAAGCCAATATAAAAGTATATGAGGGGTCATTATGGAAAGCGTTGTGATAGTTGCAGCAGTCAGAACTGCCGTCGGGAAGTTTGGCGGTGTCTTTAACAATATTTCAGCCACAGAATTAGGTGCCACAGTGATTGCTGGCTTGCTTGAAAAAACCGGTATCAAGGGTGAGCAAGTTGATGAAGTGATTTTGGGTCAAGTATTAACCGCTGGTGTAGGGCAAAACCCGGCACGGCAGTCTGTCATCAAAGCTGGCTTACCGAATGCTGTGCCTGCCATGACCATCAATATGGTCTGTGGCTCTAGCTTAAAAGCCGTGATGCTGGGCGCACAAGCTATTAAAAGTGGCGATTCTGAAGTGGTGATTGCCGGTGGCCAAGAGAGTATGAGCATGTCGCCACATGTATTAAATGGCTCTCGCGGTGGTTTGCGCATGGGCGATGGCAAGCTGCTTGATAGCATGATTGTGGATGGCTTATGGGATGTATACAACAATTACCATATGGGTGTGACGGCTGAGAATGTAGCCAAAAAATATGGTATTAGCCGTGAGGAGCAAGATGCTTTTGCCTGTGCCTCACAGAACAAGGCAGAAACCGCACAAAAAGCCGGAAAGTTTGCTGATGAAATCGTGCCGTATGCCATCAAAAGTAAAAAAGGTGACACCGTGGTAGATACTGATGAATACCCAAAACACGGTACGACTCCAGCTACCTTAGCCGGTTTGCGCCCAGCGTTTGATAAAGAGGGCACGGTCACCGCTGGCAATGCCTCTGGCATTAATGATGGCGCAGCGATGGTGATGCTGATGTCTGCCAGTAAAGCCAAAGAGCTGGGCTTGAAACCACTTGCCACCATCAAGGCTTACGCATCTACCGGCATCGAACCTAGCATCATGGGTATTGGTCCTGTGACAGCCAGCAAGCGCTGTTTAGAAATAGCAGGCTGGGAGCCAGAAGACTTAGACCTGATGGAAATCAATGAGGCATTTGCTGCACAAGCTATTGCGGTAAATCGTGACATGGGTTGGGATACCGCCAAGATTAACGTCAATGGTGGTGCGATAGCGATTGGCCACCCAATTGGCGCAAGTGGCGCACGCGTGTTGGTGTCGCTCATTCACGAAATGCTGAAGCAGGATGCTAAAAAAGGCTTGGCAGCTTTATGTATAGGCGGCGGCATGGGTGTCGCCTTGGCAATCGAAAGATAATTTTTAATTAGCTAACAGCTAATTTAATTTAAATAAAGTGGGAGCAAGTCATGAGTAATCGTATTGCATTGGTAACAGGTGGCACGGGTGGTATCGGCAGCAGCATTTGTCGTCAGTTGTGTGCGGATGGCTATACCGTAGTAGCAAACTACATTGCGCCGGAAGAAGAGAAAGCACAGGCATGGCTTAAGGCGGAGCGTGCGGCAGGGCGTGATGTGCATATTGCCATGGGCGATGTTTCAAATTACGAATCCTGTGTGGCGATGATGGCCAAGGTGAAAGCCGATGTTGGCGCCGTGGATATTTTGGTGAACAATGCCGGCATCACTAAAGATGGTATGTTCAAAAAGATGCCATTGGAAAACTGGATGGATGTGCTCAACATCAACCTTAACAGTGTGTTCAATGTCACGCGTCAGGTGGTAGATGATATGCTGGCGGCAGGCTGGGGAAGGGTGATTAATATTTCTTCAATCAATGGTCAAAAAGGCCAGTTTGGTCAAACGAACTATTCCGCTGCTAAAGCCGGGATGCACGGTTTTACCAAAGCACTGGCACAAGAGACAGCAGCTAAAGGTATTACTGTGAATACTATCTCGCCGGGCTATATTGGTACGGATATGGTGATGGCAATCAAGCAAGAGGTGCGTGATCAGATCGTTGCCGGTATTCCAGTAGGTCGTTTAGGTAAGCCTGAGGAAATTGCCAAGTTAGTGTCTTATTTGGCTTCAGAAGATGCAGCATTTGTCACAGGGGCAAATATCGCCATCAATGGCGGACAGCATATGTGCTAGCAGTGTAATAAATTTAGCGGTGTAATAAAGTTGCATAAAATAAAAAGCCCCGTTTATTACGGGGCTTTTTATTGGGAATACTTAACAATACTAAGGTTTTATCGGCTTCCTGATGGGTGTTTTTGCTACAGTGGGTTTAGTCTTTACTGGCACTTGAACCGTTTCCGTCTTGGTAACTATCACATCACGTTCTGTCAGCCATTTAGAAATCGCTGGCGCCAGTTCTTTTTGTGAACGTGAGCCTACGAATACGCCGATATGACCGCCTTGGAATTCATACAAAGTTTTATCTGTAGAACCTACTAGGTCATTCAGCGGTTTAGTTGCCGCTGGCGGTACCAAATGGTCAGCCGATGCGTAAATATTCAATACCGGCATGGTGACATTGGCTAGATCCACGGTTTTCTTGCCAAGTTTCAGTTTGCCTTTAACTAGTTTATTGCCCTGGTAGCAATCTTTTACAAACTGGCGTAAACATTCACCGGCCTGGCCTGGGCTATCAAAAATCCATTTCTCCATGCGTAGGAAGTTAAGCAGTTTTTCCTTGTCTTCCATCACATCCAGCATATCAACGTATTTTTTGATATTGAGGTTGAAAGGCATCAACATAAGAAACCCATCATTCAGGATATTGCCCGGCACTACGCCGTAAGCATCCACCAAGGCATCGACATCCATGGTTTTAGACCAGTTGAACAACAGGCCGTCATTGGTAGAAAAATCAAACGGCGAGACTAGCGTAATAAGATTCTGGACTTTCTCTGGATGTAGCGAAGAGTAAATAGCCGAGAACGTACCGCCTTGGCATACGCCCATCAAGCTGATTTTGTCGCTCTTGGCATTTTTGCGTACCGCTTCAACGCAGTTATCCATATAACCATTGATGTAGTCATCCATACTCAAGTAGCGGTCAGATTGTGTAGGGTAGCCCCAGTCAATGATGTAGACATCCAAGCCCAGGTTCAGCAGGTTGCGGATAAAGCTGCGATCCGGCTGGATATCCAGCATATAAGGGCGGTTTACCAGTGCGTAGGCAATCAACACCGGCACTTTGCAGGTTTTTGCGGCATCAGATTTATAGCGATACACCGCAAGCTTGTCTTCTTCGTACACAAGTTGCTTGGGCGCTGTGCCTACATCAATATCTTCAATATCAGTCAGCAATTCAGCGCTTTTCATGAGCTTGCTATTGAATTCAGTCAAATGTTTCAAAGTTGCTTTTGCATCAAAGCCATTGCCATCAAAACCAAAAAAAGAGTTTCTCATGACTATTCCTTATCTTTAGCAGAATTATTCTTTAATGCTTCAATTTCGGATTTCAACGATTTCACTTCTTTGCGTAATTCGTAAATAATCTTGTAAACTTCATCCATCTCTGAACGGCGCGCAACCGGGAAATCGGCTAACTGGTTTTCTAGCACCTCGTTATACAATTTACGCGCTTTAAAGCCAGCCTCTGTCATGGCGTTACGCTTTTGCGAGAATGCCTTGGTTTGGAAGAGCTTGTTAAAGGTTTGCTCGTTGGTATCAATCCACAACGCGAAGAATTCATCGAATCTCTCGAATTTTTCACCAGCTTGTACCTTAGCTGCCAGTGTTTTAACTACAGCTTGCATGGCTTCGCTACCGGTAGTTTGCATGAGTTTTTGATACTCAATATTGCTGGCTACAAATTCTGAGAATGCTTTCCCGCATCGAGAAAAAAGCTCCATTTTCTCACGGTCTTTACCCACGGCTGGCACGCTGAATAGCTTGCCGGTGCTATTCTGAAACATTGTGTAAGCCGCCTGCATTTGCTTTACCAGAGCTTCTGGCTGAAAGTCATTTTGTGTAAAACTGCCAAACTGGTTCTTAGCAGTATCGGTGTATGGTTTGCCAAATTGCTGATAAATATCAGTATATTGCGACAATTGCTTGTGCAATTGACTCATTGCGTCCAGGTCAAAGTTAAATAGCTTATCAACCAGTTGCTTGATTTTGGCAGGGTCTGTGAGGTCGCTATAGTTTGCTGGATATATAGACTTATCACGAATGGCGTTCAATAGCGGTTGCCATAGTTCATAGAGTTTTTGCATTGCGGCGTTACCGTATAGCGTTTTGCTAAAGGTCTCTTTGGCTAAGTCTGCATCCACGCCAGTGGGGAATGCCTGAAATACAGCCTTGCTCCATGTCATGAAAGGGTTGTCGCTGGCTGCAGTTGAATTCTGGTATAACGATTGCATTTGTAACGCTTGATCTTGTAAGGCGGTAAAAGCTTGTTGCTGCACTTTTAAGTAGCCATTAAACCAGCTATCAAAATAATCACTCGGGTTTTCCACTATCGCTCCTCTTCAATCTTGCCAGTTGCATTTTTAGTATCTTTCAACTTGGCATTTATATCGGTGCTTGTACAGGTGAAATTAATCTGGCAAAACTAGCGCCAGCACATTTCAGTACCGGCGCTATTAATTTAAGCTGCTTTTGTTTTAACTGAATCTTTAACCGAGCTGGCAAGGTCAACAAAGTTTTTAAGAACATCGCGACTGATTGCTACTTGCTTGTCATAAGCGCTGAGCCAGTTGTTTTGAATTTTAAGTGCCTCATCCGTGGCTTGTTTTGAGTTGCTCACAGCAGTATTGAACCAGGTGTTGTATTGATTTAATGCTTCTTTGGTTTGCGCTGTTTCTGGTAAACCTGGGATACTGGTTAATGCCGTATGCGCCTTACCAACAGCTTCTAGCCATTGTTCACGCAAGTCTTTTTGCGCAGTTAAAATGTTACCCAATACTTGTTTCTGTGTATTGGCTAACACGTCGAAATACTCAAGTTGCTTTTCCATTTTTGTTCCTTTCAAGGTTAAAAATACTCGTTATTACTCAATTGCTTACTTTTAGTACTTACGTCTTTTTACTTGCCGTCTTTATTGGACGGGGGTTGCTTCAATACATCAAAAAAACTCTTGGTGACTTCGCGGCTCATATCCAGTTGCTTATCGACAATCTCTTGCCATGCCTGCTGTGCTTTAGTGCTGTTTTCAGCGGCGAAACTCTGCTGTAGCTTGTTTATGGTGTCGCGTAATGTCTGGTTCTCGGTTTTTAGTTTGCTACATTCTTTTACCAGTTCGTCGTACCTGGCTTGTGGCACAAAACCTAAGGACTGGTAAAACTCAGCCATCTGCTCAAACATTTTTTCTGGGATAGGGAAGGGGCTAGCCGTATTGGTATTTCCGGACGAAATATCCCAGAATTTATTTGCAGCTTCCATGCCCTGTTGCTGGACAATTTTTATAAACTCATTCGCACTTTGCTTGAATAAGGGATTGTTAAACATTTCCATCATCATGCGCATTTGCTGTTCAGTCATCATGGCTATGTTCCTTTCGGCGTTATTCTTTAGTCTTACTGGTTTCTGTATCGTTAGGCGGAGTGCTCATTCCAGTCCACATTTGCCAAGGGTTGCTCATCATCTTGAACATGTCAGCATCTTTCATGGCGCCAAACTGTTTAAGCCATGAGCCTAATAAACCAAAGTAATTCTTTAAATCCCAGCCTGAGTTCAGCATGAACGGCAACGATCTATTTAAATCGCGGATGTAGGAGCGCATCACGTATGCCACGTTAATATCCGGGTCACCAAAAGCTTCTAAATGCGCTTTTAGTTTCTCGTATTCCTCTTCATCTAACCTTAAGGTGATGGGTTTTAAAGCCATATCTACTCCAATTAATATATCTAATGTATGATTATTGTATTACAAAAGTAATACGTGTCAAGTGGAAAATGCATTAGATATGCATAAATATTTTTAACCCCTATATCAGACCTATCGCTATAAAGATGGTTGTTTAAGTTGCTCTAATACAGCTGGATTTTCTAGTGTAGAAATATCGGTTGTGATTTCCTCGCCTTTAGCCAGTGCGCGCAGTAGACGACGCATAATCTTGCCTGAGCGTGTTTTAGGTAGGTTGTCACCGAAGCGGATGTCATCAGGCTTGGCAATAGGTCCAATCTCTTTGCCCACCCAATCGCGCAGTTGTGCAACGATTTTTTTTGCATCTTCACCTACTGGGCGGCTGCCTTTCAGTACCACATAAGCGACAATCGCTTCACCTTTGATATCATGTGGTTTGCCTACCACGGCAGCTTCAGCGACTAAGGGGTTTGCTACTAAGGCCGACTCAATTTCCATGGTGCCCATGCGGTGTCCTGATACGTTTAGTACGTCATCGATACGTCCCATGATGGTGAAGTAGCCGGTATCCTGGTCTCGAATGGCACCGTCGCCAGCTAAATATAGTTTGCCGCCTAGATCTTCTGGGAAGTACGATTGTTTGTAGCGTTCAGGGTCATTCCAGATATTGCGTATCATAGATGGCCACGGTTTTTTAATGACGAGGAAGCCGCCGGTACCCCATTCCACCTCATTCCCGCTTTCATCGACAACGGTGATTTGCATACCGGGGAATGGCAGGGTGCAGGAGCCGGGAATTAATGGTGTAACGCCAGGTAATGGGGTAATCACATGACCGCCGGTTTCTGTCTGCCAGAAAGTATCCAGTACCGGGCAGCGGCCGCCACCAACCTCATTGTAGAACCACATCCAGGCTTCCGGATTAATCGGTTCTCCCACTGAGCCTAGTAATCGTAAGCTGGATAAATCGTGCTGACGGGGCATGTCTCCACCTAGCTTGATAAGGGAGCGTATCGCTGTCGGAGCAGTGTAAAAGATGGTAACTTTATGCTTCTCGATAGTTTTCCAGAACCGTGAAGCATCCGGATAAGTCGGAACGCCCTCAAATACCACTTGGGTTGCACCCATAGCCAGTGGTCCGTATGCTACATAACTGTGGCCGGTAATCCAGCCCACATCGGCTGTACACCAGAATACATCGCTGTCTTTAATATCAAAAGTCCAGCGCATGGTGTTCATTGCGTGCAATAGGTATCCAGCCGATGAGTGTTGCACGCCTTTAGGTTTTCCCGTAGAGCCGGAGGTGTAGAGTAGGAATAGTGGATGGTCGGCGTCAACCCACACTGGTTCACAAGTATCAGCCTGGCCTGCAATCAGGTCATGCCACCATATTTCACGTTTTGCATCCCAGCTTACTTCGCCACCAGTGCGTTTGAACACTACAACTTTCTCTACGCTGCTGCATTGCTGGTCTAGTAACGCTTCGTCAACAGCCGGCTTGAGCGGCATTTGCTTACCGCCGCGGAACTGGCCATCGCAGGTGATAATCACTCGTGCCTGAGCGTCGTGTACGCGCTCTACCAGGCTTTTAGATGAAAAACCGCCAAAGACAACCGAGTGTATCAAGCCCAGGCGCGCACATGCCTGCATTGCTACTACGGCTTCAACGCCCATAGGCATATAGATTATTACGCGGTCACCTTTATTAAGGCCTAGCGTCTTCAGCCCATTCGCAAACTGACACACTTGGTGGTAAAGAGAGCGATAACTCACGGCCGTTGAGCTACCATCATCTGCTTCAAATAAGATTGCAGTTTTTTCACCAGAATTAGCTAGGTGTCTGTCCAGGCAGTTATATGAAACGTTGAGCTGGCCATCGGCAAACCAGCGATAAAAAGGTGCCTTGGATTCATCAAGCACCTCGGTAAATGGTTTATGCCAAGTAATCAACTCACGCGCTAAATCAGCCCAGAAGCCTTCGTAGTCATGCTCTGCTTTTGCGCACAGTGCTTTGTAAGCCGGCATTCCAGAAATAGCAGCGGCTTTGCTGGTAAGTTCACTAGGGTGAAAAATGCGGCTTTCTTTAGACTGCGTACTCATGCTGCCTCCTCTAATAGAAGCTGGGCTTATCAATGTGACCGTCAGCTTTGTAAATATTTATTTAGGTGTAGCTAAAAACTGGGTTTGTATTGGCTATATAAGAATATCTGCTACAGGAATACTACTTAAAGTCAGAATGACCTTATGTGATAGTGAACGAGCAAAACCAATCTGTCAACTTATATCTTATATAAGACATAAGATATAAGATATTTTATTAAAAATATCGTTTTTAATTTTAAAATCAATGGCAGAAAAGCGTTAATATTACAATTCAATATATAAAACAAAGCTAAATAACAATGATTGTTAGACTGGAGATGGCATCTTTAAAATTTAAAATGAGGGCATTATGAGCCAGCACCACTTAACACCCTTGTTTGCGCCAAAATCAGTCGCAGTATTTGGCGCTAGTGACCGTGTCGACTCGGTAGGGCAGATCGTATTTCAGAACCTATTACAAAATGGCTATCAGGGTGCGCTCTATCCTATTAATCCTAACCGAACGCAAGTGCAGGGTTGCTCGGCCTATTCAGCAATCAGCGACATCAAGGCGACGGTCGAGTTGGTAGTCATTGCTACGCCTGCGCATACTGTGCCGGGCATCATTGAAGCCTGTGGGCAGTGTGGTGTTAAGGCGGCAGTAATCATGACTGCAGGTTTTGGTGAGGCGGGCATAGAAGGGAAATCCCTAGAGCTGGCGGTACTAGAGAACGCCCGACGCTATGGTATAAGACTGATTGGCCCGAATTGCCTGGGGGTCATGCGACCATATATCGGTTTGAATGCCACTTTCAATAACGGTAATGCCATCACTGGCCATCTGGCTTTTGTATCGCAATCCGGTGCGTTGTGCACGGCGATTTTAGACTGGGCACAATCCAATGATGTTGGCTTCTCCAGTGTAGTTTCGATGGGGTCGTCTCTGGATATCGATTTCGGGGAAATACTCGATTACCTTATTTCAGATACTGAAACACATAGCATCTTGCTGTATATCGAGGGTATCCGTAACGCCCGCAGCTTTATGAGTGCGATTCGTGCTGCAGCGCGGGTTAAGCCGGTCATACTGGTAAAAGTAGGCCGGCATGCAGCGGCGTCTCAAGCTGTACTGTCACATACGACCTCGTTTGCTGGTGCCGATGATGTCTTTGATGCTGCTGTGCGTCGTGCGGGTGTGGTGCGCGTGCAAACCATTACCCAGTTATTCTCGGCAGCTAAGGCGCTATCATGTGGTTTTCAGCCTACCGGTAACCGCTTAGCGATTGTTACCAATGGTGGTGGCCCGGGGGTCATGGCGACCGACTGTGCTATAGATCTGGGCTTGGTTATGGCAACGTTATCGGACAGTACAATTCAAACATTAAACCAAGTGTTACCCGCTAACTGGTCGCATGGTAATCCCATTGATATCATCGGAGATGCGCAGGCAGACCGCTTTGAGCATGCCGTGAAAGCATGCCTAGAAGACTCAAACGTTGATGGTGTGCTCACGATATTGACGCCGCAAGCCATGACTAAGCCTTTGGATACGGCGAATGCTGTGATTAAACTTTCCAACCAATACAGCAAACCCTTGGTGACTTCATGGATGGGCGGCGGTCAGGTTGATAAATCCCGGGAAGCATTTAATTATGCTCGGAAGCCAAGTTTCCGTACCCCGGAATCGGCATTAGAGGTTTTTTCCTATTTAACGGTTTATCATAAAAACCAAAAGCTACTGATGCAAGTGCCCGGGCCTTTGTCACATCACCTGGAGCCTGATATTGCAGCTGCGCGTGTGCTAATTGACGGTGCATTGCAAACGAAGCGTAGAATATTGAATGAGGCAGAATCCAAGGCCTTACTTTCTGCGTTTCATATTCCAATAGCGCAAACTATGGTCGCACGTTCACCAACTGAAGCTTTGCTGATTGCCCATCAGTTAGGTTTCCCCGTAGCGATGAAGGTGAATTCGCCAGATATCACGCATAAAAATGAAGCGGGTGGCGTATTACTCAATCTGGTAAATGACGTAACAGTGCAAAATGCCTATCAGGAAATATTAAGCAATGTGAAGCGCAGCCATCCCGATGCTTACGTTGATGGTATTTCAATTCAACCGATGATCATGAAATTGAATGGCCGTGAGCTTACGGTGGGGGTGGCGCATGATGCAGTGTTTGGCCCTGTCATCACGTTTGGCGAAGATGGCTCAACAGCCGGTATCGTGGGGAGCCGATCTGTTGCATTGCCGCCACTCAATCACTTTCTTGTAAAAGATCTTATTCAGGGTTCACATGTGGCTAAAATGCTGGACATTTTCCGTCATATGCCATTAACAGATATGGCTGCGCTTGAAAGTTTGTTATTACGCGTTTCTGAAATGGTGTGCGAACTGCCTACAGTGGTAGCAATGAAGATTAACTTATTGATATTAGATAAAAAAGGCGTGGTGGCTGCTGACGCTAGATTTGCTGTAGAGGCGTATCCCGAGGATATTGACCGCTATGCACGGATGGCTATTTATCCCTATCCCACACATTTAGTCAGCCGCTGGCAGCGGCCTGATGGCAGCGGCGTTACGATACGCCCGATACGCCCTGAAGATGCCGAGCTCACTCAAGAGTTTGTGCGGAATCTGTCTGAAGAATCCCGTTATTTCCGCTATATGAGTAGTGTGCAAGAGCTGAGTGAGCCCACGCTGGTGCGTTTTACGCAAATTGACTACAGCCGCGAGATGGCGCTGATTGCAGTCATCAATGATGAGTATGACAAAGAGCTAGAGCTGGGCGTTACGCGCTACACCATTAACCCTGATGGTAAAAGTTGCGAATTTGCCTTGGTGGTAGCAGATCACATGCGCGGCACCGGGCTTGGGCTGAAATTGATGGTGGCGCTTATGGACGCGGCGCGCGCCCGGGGTTTGAAAGTGATTGAAGGTGTAGTGCTGAATAACAATACGAGTATGTTGAAACTCGTGCGTCGCCTTGGTTTCAGCGTTGAGGTTAACTCAGATGACAATAGCATCAAAACCATACGCAAGGTGCTGTAAACATGCATACGGCTTACATCACACACCCTGATTTTTTAAAACACGATATGGGCGCAGACCATCCTGAGTGCCCGGCGCGCTTGCATGCGATTGAAGACCAGCTCATTGCCTCCGGCCTGTTCCACTACCTAAAACATCATGATGCCCCACAAGCGAGTAAAGCGCAGCTAGCGCGTGTACATACATTGGAATATATCAATTGGGTCTATGCACAATCACCTGCAATTGGCTTGATAGACTTGGATGGCGATACCTTAATGAATCCTTTTACATTAAGCGCAGCCTTACATGCTGCGGGTGCGGTGATTAAGGGCGTAGATCTTGTAATGGCAGGAGAGGTCAAAAACGTTTTCTGCAATGTGCGCCCACCAGGGCACCATGCCAAGCGCGCAGGTGGGGCAGGGTTCTGTATTTTCAATAACGTAGCTGCTGCTGCTGCACATGCACTAGAGCACTATGGTTTAGAGCGCGTAGCAATTGCTGACTTTGATGTGCATCATGGTGATGGTTCAGAAGATATTTTTAAGAACGACCCGCGCGTGATGATTTGCTCTACATTTCAGCATCCATTCTATCCGTACAGCGGCGCCGATAGTGGCAATGATCACATTATCAATGTGCCTTTAGCTGGTGCAAGTTCAGGTGTGGTGTTTCGTGCTGCCGTAACCGAGCACTGGCTACCCGCACTAGAGCGCTTTCAACCGCAACTGTTACTGATTTCTGCCGGCTTTGATGCCCACTGGGAAGATGAGATTGGCGGGCTGGCGTGGAAGGAAAGCGATTACCAGTGGATTACAGAAGTGCTTAAAGCTGTGGCGAACAAGCATGCCCAAGGTCGCATAGTTTCGGCGTTAGAGGGCGGTTACGCTTTGCATGCTTTGGGCCGTTGCGTAATGACGCATATAAAAAGCCTAAGTGAGCTTTAATGCATCTGCCAGCAAACGGACTTGAGTAGCACTATTTGTCAGCTCAAGTAATGATATGGGTTAGTAACTAGTACAAAAAATATAAGGTTTTATCTTAGTTGCGCATATAAAAAAGGCAGAGAAATCTGCCTTTTTTAACGTTCGGATGTAACAGGAACTAAACCTTATTGCAGTTTATTATTTAGCAACCTCTGCAGCTGGTGCTGCTTCAACTGCTTTTTTAGCGTGCTTAGCATGTTTACGGTGATGTTTTTTCACGGCTTTTGTTGGAGTTGCTTTAGCATCAGCTGCTGCCGCTTCAGTTTTTGCTGGTTCCGCTGCTTTTACTGTTTCTGTTTTTGCTGGTTCAGCTTTTGAAGGTTCAACCACTTTTGCTGCTTCGGCTTTTACCGAGTCAACTATTTTAGATACATCTGCTGCATATGCAGCAGTACCTAGTGATAATGCCAATGCGCCAGCGAATAATGTTGTTAATAATTTGCTCATTTCAATCTCCTAAAATTAAAGTAAAAAGTGAATCTAGTGCAAAGTGTCGCTGGTTGAAGTTCGTTAAAAACTTTATCAGTCACCATGGAGCCTATCTTATAGCGGCAAGCTGACGCCAACCTGACAGGATTCACTTTATGGCGCTATTTTTAATGGTAATGCAGAACTCTGGAATTATATTAAGCTTGGGTTATATTAAACACATGTTTTCTGGGCGTTATACTACGCCCAAACTATTGCTATACAAGTGAACGTTATCACGCAAATTGCACACAGAAATACGGCATAATCTCTCCTTGCAACTAACTTACTTTAATTAACTCATACTAAACAGTAAATAACCAAAAGTACTGAGAGGAAAAAATGTTGACTTGGACTGATGTGTTGAAATTCGCAAAGGAAGGTAATTTGGATGCGGACCATAAGGTGGCTAAAGCGAATGCAGAATGGCATAAGGAATTAAGTGACGAGGAGTATCGGGTAACCCGTGAAGCCGGTACGGAGATGGCATTCAGCTCTGCACTATGTACCATTTTTGAACCTGGGATATATGCTTGCAGGTGTTGTGGCTCTTTACTCTTTGATGCTTCAGAGAAGTTCGACTCCAAAACAGGTTGGCCTTCATTTAGCCAGCCAATCAAACAAAATGCTATTGCTTACCACGTAGATGCCAGCCATGCCATGGTTCGGGTCGAAACCGTATGCAACACCTGCGATGCGCATCTAGGTCATGTTTTTCCAGATGGTCCCAGTGCAGGGGGCTTACGTTATTGTATGAATGCTATTGCGCTGAGGAAGAAATAAGCAAATAAGTAGTGAGTGCATTTTTGTTATTAATTAATATTATAGTTATATAACAATAAGTTACATTATATATTTAAAGTTAATTATTGATGTGGAAAAATGAAAGTCAGTGCACGTAATATGTTTAAAGGTAAAATCACTCAGCTTAGCAATGGTGCAGTTAATGCCGAGGTGGAACTCACAACTGCTGGTGGAGATAAGTTAGTGGCCATTGTGACCGAAGCTAGTGTTCAGTCTTTAGGTTTGGCCGTTGGCAGCTAAGTCGTTGCTTATGTAAAAGCGCCATGGGTCATGCTATTAACTGGCGTTGCCGATGTTCGCTTTTCAGCACGTAATCAACTCGTGGGGAAAGTCGTCAGCTTGAAGGCGGGTACAGTTAACAGTGAAGTGGGTATTCAACTCTCAGGCGGCACAGTGGTATATGCTGTCATCACGAATGAGGCTGTTGCCGAGCTAGGCATCAAGCAAGGTGTAGCAGCAACTGCACTCATCAAGGCGAGCCACATTGTGCTTGGTGTGCCTATTTAGGGAATGTTAGTTTAGGAAATACTAGCCAAAGGTAAATGCAAAGGCCTGCACGCCACTATCAAGAAACTCGATAGAGAAGGTGTGCTCTTTAATTCCACCTGATTGGCGGATAAGTTGATAAAGGCGTTGCTCTTTAACGATGCCATTGCCATCTTTGTCAGTATCTACGCCATGGTTCATATCAGGCGTAGCGCCATCTAACTGCACGCGGAATCGTATCGGTTTACCGTTTTTGCTTGGCCTTAATACTAGATGTAAGTCACGCGCATAAAACCTAAATTGAATCTTGCCTGAGATTTCATTTAACACCG
>JAZJZG010000044.1:17601-26463 GCA_040389995.1 Pseudomonadota bacterium
CTTTTTCTTTATCCACCTGCCAGTTGCCAGCTAATCCCCACTGATTGAGTGTAAGGTCTGAGGGGATTGCGTAGGTATTAGCTTTGTCTTGAATGAAACCTCCTGGAGAAGCAAAGTTTTTTGCTCGTGCGTAGCCAATATAGGATTCTGGCGAGTTAATATGGGTCACGTCAGCATCTGCTTGAACACCTGTTGCGTTTACGGGCCCAGCAACATCGGATGGCAAGTCTTTATAGCCAGCCTCAGTCAATAAGTTACGAATAGTTTTCTCGGACTCGATGTAGTTACCTTCACCAAAGTGGTGGCCGCGAATATTGCCGGCGGCGTCAATAAAGTAATGTGCTGGCCAGAAGTGATTATTGAATCTCTGCCAAATGCTGTAATTGTTGTCGAGTACGACGGGGTAGGTGATGCCTAAATCATTCACAGTGCGATGTACGTTTGCCTCGTCTTTTTCAAAGGCGAACTCTGGTGTATGCACGCCAATGACGACTAAGCCATGATCTTTATACTTTTCATACCACGCCTCTACATGAGGTAAAGCGCGCAGGCAATTAATGCAAGAATAGGTCCAGAAATCAATCAACACAACCTTGCCGCGTAAGCTTTCTGGGGTTAGTTCAGGAGAGTTCAACCACGGTGACGCTCCTGTGAATGAAGGTAATGTGCCTTCGACAGATGACTTGTCAGACAACGTGCTTGGGCTGATGGTATTGATAAGAGACTGTTCAAGATGGTTTGTACTATTGAGTGACAGGCGTGTCAATATATTAGTATCCCAACCAAAGGCAATCACAATAACGGCTAGCAGTACTGTTAAGCCTAAACTTCGTCTTACCCATTCACCAGCCCCCAGTGATTTTTTGAGAGTGGCAAATACCCGGCTACCTGCTAGCAAGGCAATGGCTAACGAAGTTGTTGCACCGGCAGCATAGGTAAACAGCAATAATGTAGTTTTTGTGTTTGGACCTGAGATGGCTGCACCTGTCAGTACCAGACCTAAGATAGGGCCAGCACAAGGTGCCCATAATAGGCCGGTAGCCACGCCTAACAGTAGCGATTGAATCAAGCTGATATTAGCGGTAGAGTTTTCTGACGATTGTAATAGACGGTTACCTAAAGCGACAAATGGGCGAGCAAGTAGATCTGCTAGATGCCGTGATAATAAAGTGATGGCAAATGCTGAGAGCAATATCAAGGCAAAGATACGGCCATATTGATTGATATGCAACGCCCAGGAGCCGCCAACTGAGGCTAATGTGGCAATTCCGGCAAAGGTTATTGCCATGCCGACCAACATCGGTAAACCGCTTTTAAAAAATGGCTGTTCTGCACGTGCAAATATAAAAGGCAGCACAGGCAGCACGCAAGGGCTTAAAATTGTAAGCACACCACCTAAAAACACTAATAGTATTAAAACCATTATTTTCTTCTCCAAATATATTGGCTATATTTTATTAAATATAGTGCTGCATAATACTATGTCGTTAACGGTCTTCAGCCCTTACAGGGTTTATGAATAAATATTCACCTAGTAGTTATTTAGGTGAATACAATATTTGAGACATTAAGTGATGGCGTGTAGTTAATATTTGAAGGTTTTAAGGAGCGCATATGGAAGCAAGTTTTTGGCACCAAAAATGGGAGCGAGGTGAAATAGGCTTTCATCAAAGTGAAACAAATCCGTTTCTGTTAAAACATTTTGAGAAATTAAATTTGGCAAAAGACAGCCGAGTATTCCTGCCATTGTGCGGAAAGACACGTGATTTTGCATGGCTGCTTGCCAGCGGATATCAAGTGGTTGGCGCAGAGTTAAGTGAACTTGCCATAAGAGAGTTATTTAAAGAGCTAGGCTTAAATCCAGAAATTTCCAGAGCTGGAAAATTAACCCACTACCGTGCTCAATATATCGATATTTTAGTCGGTGATATTTTTGATGTGACGACTGAATATCTTGGCCCTGTAAATGCAATATATGATCGCGCTGCAATAGTGGCCTTACCTATGGAAATACGGGAGCGATATACATCACACCTGTTGCATATCACCGATGCAGCACCGCAGTTATTGATTACTTTTGAATACGACCAAAAGCTTATAGATGGCCCGCCGTTTTCAGTTGGTGAGGATGAGATAAAGCAGCATTATGGTAGTGCATACCAATTGAAGTTTCTTGAAAGCAGGGATGTTCCGGGCGGATTAAAGGGAAAGGTTGCATCAATAGAGACCGCTTGGCTACTGCAAAAAAATTAATAATTGGCTTGATTTATATGCCGGATGTAAATTAAGGAAGCTAATTTTTAATTTACTTACAATTGAAAATAATATCATTCAAATGAATTGTCGGCATTGTGCTAATGTTTATATTTAGAACAATATTGGATTCATGATGAACGAACGAATTCAGCAACTGCTAAATCAGATTACAGTGCTTGAAGATGAATTACGTACTACACTTGCCGAGCAACAATCTAATGTGTTCTTTCAAATTAAAGGAAAACGCATTGAATTTAATCAAACCATCAAAGAAACACACCTTAGGCTAAAGAAAAATTTTTTTCACTGGCTTGTTACCAATCGCCCACAGAATCTAATCACCGGCCCTATTATTTACTCAATGATAATTCCGTTAGCGATTACAGATTTATTCATTACTTTTTATCAACTAACTTGTTTTCCCATTTATGGCATCAAGAAGGTTCGCCGAGCAGATTACATTATTTTTGATCGCCAACACCTGAGTTACCTTAATTTCATAGAAAAATTTCACTGTACTTATTGTGCTTATGGCAGCGGTATGATCGCTTATATCAGTGAGATTGTGGCAAGAACTGAACAGTATTTTTGCCCAATTAAACATGCGCGAAAAATTCTGGGTACGCATGCTAGATATGCACGATTTCTAGACTTTGGTGCGGCAGAAGATTACGAAGCTAAACTTGAAGAGTATCGTATTACCTTAAGCAAGGAAAAATAAATGGGAAATAAAGACGAGCAAATAGGGTTGAACGTCATTAGTAACAAGAGAGATATAGCTATTCAGACTCTTTCTCCGATATAGCCACATGAATGACCGTTTCACTTGTCGCTTAACAGGCAGCGGTGACCTTTCTTGAGTGTAGCAGTCTGGAGGCGGCGAGCCATTATTACATTTGTGCAGGAAATCGTGGCTCATTGGCAAACAAGACCATCAGACCTTCAGCGATAGTCGGATGTGTCAGGGTTACGTCATGCAATGTCGTATATTGATGTTTTATACGTCTTTGTAGATAGGCTCATGTCTCAGTTGACCGCGCGGGTAGCACCAGTAATGTGCAGCGCGCCAAGCTCGCCGAGTACCTCAAGTGGCGCGATGCCTTTGCCGTGCGTGATGATACCGCCAGCAATCACAATCTCACGTGCTGAACCACCGGGTTTGATGCTCAATCCGATAGCACTGAGCGTCATAACCACACCTTTGACCAATGATTCACCCGTGGCGCCGAAAGTCTCAATGCCGCGGAAAACCTTCAATTGCCCGATGGGCTGGCTGATCTGCACGCCTACAGCGCCGTCTGCATGTGTGGTAATCCGGTCAAATTCCGCCAGATTCACCGTTCCGGCATAAACGTTGAAACCTCGTGCACCCAAGCCGAAAGTTTCAATCGGCGCCTTGACCTTTAATTCGTTCACGATACCGAAATTCACGAAACCAATACCACTGGGGCCATAGGACGTGATTTTTGCTTCGGCTTCCCAACGGTCCACTTGCCCCCAGTTGTCCAAGACCATATCGTTTACGCCGTAGGTGACAACAGCGGCGAGGTTACGCACCGTGTCGACATAAGCGCCATGTACTGTAAACACGCCGCCGGTGATGACATCTGGTGTTCCTGGCGGAATACAACCATCGCTGTATACTGGCCCCGTCTCTAGCCGACCAACGCTTAGTTTACCTTTACCAAAGCCCGGACCGCTCACGAAAATACCACTCCCCAGTACTGGTGCAGTCGCACGGCCGGCTGATAAGCCGATTAAGTTCGCACTGATGACAACATGGTCGTCGGCTTGCATGTTCCATAACGTGAAAGCGCCCTGAATGACTTTTACGCCGAAACCCACCGGACGATCACTTTGCGCGCGGGCATCAGCGGCAGCGACATGCAAGCCATTAATGTCTACATGCCCGCTACGCACCTTGTCACGCGCCAACAATTGAACCATCCCCACAGTCACTACATTGCATAAGCGAATAAGGCCTAGGCTGTCGACGGCAGTATCATTGAAGATTGCCCGGCGTTCGACGGACGTCTCAAGACTAAGATGGTGAACTTCATTGTCGGTGGATAGCTGTAAACCATCCTGGTCTATAGCAAACATTAGTGTAGCTTGTTCGTCCTGACCTTCAAGCACTAAGCCAGACCTTAGGCGCAACGTTGGCACGCTAGTAAGCCGACCTTGCACTACAATTTTATCAACGTCGGCGTCCTTTAATGCTGCAATCAATTCATCAGTGGTTGAAACGCTCTTATGCCTTGATGTCATTTGAGACTCCTTTACCTGTTAATGAACGTTGACCTATCGAACCTAACCTATGCATACCGGCAAGATTGCATACCACGCTGTTTACATACTATACCGCCTAAGAAGAAATGCAAAAATGTATCTGCTTCTAGCAGATTATGATAATTAATGACAACATAGGCAGAGTGTACGTTCCGTACTAAGGACGTAAATTTAAAGATTTACTAGTGGATGACAATTGACCAAATATCGAAGGCGATGACCTGTCAGAGATACGACCTAAAGTATTGAGGGATTCTCCACGTTGCCATATGTCTGATATTAGTTTGCTGGTAGTTAAATCCAGTTTATTTGATATGAGATTCACTTTTATCATGCTGCAGATGAATGATCACCGAACAAGTCATGCCGGCAACTAATACCAAATCTTCTGGTATCTCATCGAGTTTGATGCGGACCGGTATCCGTTGTGCCAGGCGAACCCAGTTGAAACTCGGATTAACGTTTGCAAGTAATCGCACATCGGTTGGATTGTCTCGATCAGTGATGCCGCGAGCAATACTTTCGACATGGCCTTTTAATGGTTTTTTAGAACCAAGTAAGCGAATTTCAGCCGTATCGCCAACCCGCATAAGGGCTAACTTATTCTCTTCAAAATAGCCATACACCCAAAAAGAATGTTGGTCGATGAGCGCCAGTTTAGCCGCACCTATTTGTGCAAAATCACCTGGGCGTATTAATAAGTTGGAGACCCAACCATCAACAGGTGAGCGAATGACCGTTCTTTCAAGATTGAGCTTTGCCTGGTCGCGTTGTGAGACGGCAGCCTCATATTCGGCTTTGGCACTTGCAGCAATCATGTCGCTATCTTCACGACTTTCACGTGAGATTACTTGGTCATCTACAGTTGCACGACGGCTGGCTTGACCTTTCTTCATGGACAATATGGCCTTAGTTTGCTGGACTTGTGCTTCCGCGTGTTGAAGGGCGAAACGATAATGCTCCGGATCGATTTTGAATAGTACGTCGCCACGGTGCACAAACTGATTGTCATGCACCGTTACCTCAGCAACTAAACCACTGACGTCAGGCGCAATATTGACAACATCTGCTCTTACCCGACCATCGCGTGTCCAAGGTGTATCCATATACCTCACCCAGAGCATGTAACCCAATACGGCCGCGACGCCTAAAATCAGCAATGTGATACCGATACGTAATAATTGTTTAGCCATTAGTTTCATTCTGTTTTCCTTCAATATATCCAAAGCCCAATCCCGGCAAATATACAGATAAACACGCACAGCCTAAATAGTGCTGGGTACCATAGGTATGTATAGAGGCGAAAATGGGCAAAAATCCAATCAAGTAGCAGCGCAATTAAACCTGCTGCCATAAAGGCAAACAATAGCGTTGGCACCAAAGCGTCGAAAACAGCAATCTCTCTCGGCATATTTAAGCGACCTCTCTTATAGCTTGAGCATTTGCAACTAACACAGACTCGTCATCAAGTAATGCGCTGCGGATAAAGTGGAGCATCATTACAATCTGTCTACGGTTTTCATAAGAGAGTGATAGGCTTGCTAGGTCTTCATCGAGAGTTAGCATTGCCCAATCAATAGCCTTGATTGTCTGCTGGCGATGCGCCTCATCCGGGCGTCTATGCAGTTCTGCGACGGAGTCCATCACAGCGTTTAACGGAATGGATAATGCCGGATTATCAATATCCTGTATATTTTCTCGTATGGCGATAATGGCATGGCCAATTTCCAGTATGGAAAGCAGCCATTGAATCACCATTTTATCGGCTTTTTCGCTCGCTTGCTGGATACTGCCAGCGCGCTGCACTAGATCGCGGGCACGATTTTCCAATTCAGTTCGGCTCATCAGCTGTGGTTCTTTACAGCACCTGATGATTAACTCTCGAAGTGCTTTTGAAATACGCAGGCGAGACCAGCGGCTGCTACTCAGGTCAATCAGGCCGTACATCAATGCTGACATTAATACAGCAAACAAGTCAGCGATTGCATCGTTAAAGAAAGCTACTGGGTTTGCATTATAGGTACTATTAAAACCAATATGCGACATGAATATGACAAAGGTCGCAGCACCTATAGGGGCAGTGGAGGGGCGTGTGGTCAGATACCCTGCAAAAATAATTGCTGGTGATAAGGCCAGAGCCAACATCAAGAATCCTTGGGCATGTGTCAGCATGTGAAAGTTACAGTAATAGCCTAGTACAGTGCCAATGACAGCTCCTGTCATGAATTTAATGGTAGTATTTTTGGGTGAGGGTGCTGTGGCGAATAATGTGCTGGTTACCACGCCGATGGTGATTGCCTCAACACCTGAGCCCCAGTCCGTCAGTATCCATATCGTCGATAAGATGCCGAGTGCAAGCGCTCCCCGGATACCAGCTAGTGCTACCAGTAGTGGGTCGAAGTGACTGACAATCTTAACTGGTTCCTGCGTGATGTTCTTCGCACCAAGTTGAAGTGTAGTTAACGCAGTGTAGGTATTGGTATAGCGATACAGCTCTTCGGTGAGTCTGCTCAGCAGCTCAATGCCTGTATCGAAGTCGAGTCGCTCATAATGTTCAAGGGCAATTGGCAGTTGTTTTCTAGCCAGGTGGACTTCCTCTGCGAACCTGCTACGAAAGTGCTCGAGCTGATATGCAACTTGTAGCGTATCTGTTTCAGACTGCGTACTGCGCCCATCAATCGTCATTGCATTAGCCAGCTGCAGGTAAATGGCATTCAGTAAGGCAACGACCTTGGTATGCCCGGTTTTGCGTTGACGACGTAATAATTGGTCAAAAGCATGGTAACTGGTAGAGACTTCCATGAACTCTTTATTCATCTGCCAGAATTGCATGCTGTAGAGCCGCGATTTATCGTTCTCCATGCCTGTAGAGGCTTGGATGGTTTCCAAGCTGAATATATCGGCGATAAATTTCGGCAGCACTGACTGGATTGAAGGGTCATCAGGCTTAGCTGCAGTCAGCCGTAACAGGTCAGAGAAATCATTAAACCGCTTACGCACATTAGTGAGCATCACTCCCCACATGCGTTTTGGGAAAATTAGATCACTCACCAACGTTGCGCAAATGAGCCCAATCATGATTTCAGAGATGCGAGTTGAGGCGATATAAAAGGTTTGCTCAGGATGTAGCGTTGCCGGCAAACCAACGATACACAAGGTATAACCAGCCAGTACGAAAGCGTAAGATTGGTAGTTGCGAAACACCATAGAACCAGCGGTGCAGATGCCAATCCAGACGGCCATAAAAAGCAGGAAAAAGATTCTTTCCTGTACAAATAAGCTGACAATCAATAGCGATACTATGATGCCTACTGTAGTACCAAGCATTCGGTAAAAGCTTTTTGTGAACACCATGCCTGAATGCATCTGCATCACGATAGCGACTGTCATCATGGCTGTACGTGGCTGGTCGAGCTCAAAAAACAGTGATAACCACATCGCCAATAGACTGGCGATTAATAGTTTAATCAAATATACGAATGTTGGTGCATCTTGTTGTTTCCACTCACACAAGGCATCCTGTATGCCTCCCCAGACATGACGCTGATTACTCCACCATGTTTTAGCTAGGGCAATCATGGCTGACTGATTACAGTGACGCTTTTATCTAACGTGCCACCGCCAAGCGCCCGCATCAGACCTGCATAAGCATCCAGCTTGATGGCTTGAAGACTGGCAATGGTTTCCTGCTGTTGCAGAACTACTTGGTGTAGATCAAGCACATGCTGATAATTGCTAAGTCCTGCATGGTAGCTTTTTTGTGCCATTAGATAAGTTTTATTGGCATTCTGCAGCGCCTGTCCAGCTTCATCCAACTGCTGTTTGTTTGATTGCAGAATAACCAGTTGGTCTGACACATCTTGCAAGGCACTGACTACAATACTATTGTAATTATCTACCGCGACGTCATAACTGGCGGTTTTGCCCGCAAGGTTGCTACGCCTGCGGCCGCCGTCAAAGATGGGCAGTGAAATTGCCGGACCAACACCAGCAATATTGGCTGCACTGCTAAGCAGGTTGCTAAAACTTAATGCTTGGAAACCAATAAATGCCAGCAGGTTGATATTAGGATAAAACTCAGCTTTAGCCCCCGCTATATTTTTAGTGGCAGCTTCTACACGCCAACGATAAGCTAAAACATCGGGTCGACGGCCTATAAGATTGGCCGGCAATGTGTCGGGTAGGCCAATCGGTGCATTCAATACAAGAACCGGTTTTGTGATTGAATCACCAAACCCCGGGCCACTGCCAGTCAATGCTGCCAATTGATTCTTCAATATATGGATATGGGCATCTATTCCTTCAATATGTGCACGA
>JAZJZG010000044.1:26473-26921 GCA_040389995.1 Pseudomonadota bacterium
TAGCGGTAATGGAGTTTCCATTTCACTGACTTCCATTGCTGTACCAATGCCTGCGGCAAGACTATGACGTGCAATCAGGATACGTTGCATTACCTGATCCAGATGCTCTTGGGCGATGTCTCTCAACGTAAACTGCATTTGAAGTTGCACATAGCTACGAACAACAGCAGTTTCCAGTGCCAGTTTTACTTGCTGCACTTCCATGTCTGCAGCCTGTTTTTCATCCACGGCGGCATTCCAGATGTTTTTTTGATGCTCCCACAAATCAAGGTCATAAGATGCTGACGCAGTCACACTGTTATTCCAGGACATGTTCCCCGCCCAAGGTGGAGGAATGAATTGTTGCGTAGTAAAACGTTCCCGTGTGAATGAGGCGCCAAGCGCTAGGTTGGGTAATGTCTCTGCATGCATAGTATCTGCGTAAGCTTGCGATAAGGTAACTCGTGAA
>JAZJZG010000044.1:26931-27669 GCA_040389995.1 Pseudomonadota bacterium
TTGGCGACCTTTAAAGTTGGGCTGTCAGAGATGGTTTTTTTGACCAGCATATCCAGTTGCGGATCTTGATAGAGCTGCCACCAATTCTGCTCTGGCCAAGTGATTTTGGCAGTGCCGTTAATTACTGAGCCAGCATCCATTTTGTTTGCTTGCGCTAATTCCGCTTGAGGTTTGATACCTTTAGTGCTGATACAGCTACTTAGTACTAATACACCTATAATCAGTGCAATATTTCTGGATAAAATACTGACACTTGAAAACGTTTTATGTGGGGTGGTTTTCATTTGGCTATTTTACTTAAGCTATAGAAGCGTCACACGGACTTAATGTTAGATGATAGTGTTTTGACGCCATGCAACATGGCTGCACGCTCGACGGCACTCAAATGACTCATTAAGTCATGAACGTGAGCGTGATAGTCAGGCATAACCTCATCAAGTTTTTTCTGGCCTGCTGGGGTAAGCTTTATTAGCATTTTCCGACGATCAATCTTGTCAGCTATGCGCTCAATTAGATGGTCTCTTTCTAATCCATCAATGAAGCCAGTCATCGTAGCTTTGGTGACCCCTGTTTTGTCTGCTAGCTCTGTGGCGGTACAAGTAAAATCATCTTTAAAACTTTCGGAGGTGGAACAAGTGCCACAAATGACAACAGTGCAAGCACAACAATGGTTCTCGCGGGTAACAAAGTTGGAATCGGTAGCACAACACCGTTTGCGAATCTCTCACTTTCAACCCC
>JAZJZG010000045.1:0-1814 GCA_040389995.1 Pseudomonadota bacterium
TAAAATACCAAGAGAATTCAATCTTTTTAGAGGGATATGAAATAAGTATTTCTGGCTACGTTCTACCATGCGTCTTACATAAGCGGGTCGTGAGCTATACCAGCTTTCATGGTTGGCAACCAGTGCGGAAGTCGAGTCCGGTATAGCGTAACCATCTTTAATGCGTTGCCATAAATCATCGTTAGTAATACTAATTACATTTTGTTGGTCGTTGTTATCAGTATTTGTGTCTTTAGCGCCTAAATCTTTGAGTGCAGGTTTGAAGGTGTCATCAGCGAAAATAGTGATTTCTTCACCAGCAACATTAGACTCAGCATAGGATATGCTCGGATTAAGTATGACAATTACAAGTAATCCTGCTGATAGTAAGTTTTTAATCACGTAAGTAGATGTGTGTGGAATGTTGCTGATGTGATGACAAGTGCGCTGAAGAAATTGCTGAAACATGTAAACGCTCATAGTCATAGTATTGCCACATAGTACCGAAAAAGAACGTTAAAAGTCAAGTGAAAGTTACTTTATAAACATGCGCTATATTGATGATTAATAATGATTTCTTAATTCTCTGATTGCTGTGAAAATCTGTAAAGGCGGGGCATTTAGTTGATGGATTGATGATTGAATTGAAGGACTGTGACAGCGTAAAAAAGGATTGGTTGCAAGTTCTAATGCGATAGTAGAGGGTAAGCTGGGCTGATGTAAACTTCGTACTGCCAATGTTGATTGTTGGCGGCTGATAAGTGCTTGGTTGTCGGGTTCCAGTGTCAAGGCAAAGTTAATATTGTGCATCGTATATTCATGCGTGCAATAGACAAGCGTGTGTTTTGGTAACGCAGCAAGTTTTTGCAGTGAGGCAAACATCTGCGTGGGCGTACCTTCAAATAATCGGCCGCAGCCCGCACCAAACAAGGTGTCGCCACAAAAAAGAATAGCTTGCTCGTTATATTCAGCAAAGTAGGCGATATGGCCTAATGTATGGCCAGGCAAGTCAAGCACTGAAAATTTGAGATTAAATGCAGCTAAATCAACCACATCTGGCTCGTTAACAGCTAAATGGCTAAAGTGGTATTGTTCTAGTTTAGGCGCATATATTTGTACATCGGGATACTCTGCAATCAGTGTGGCAACTCCACCTATATGGTCGTGATGGTGATGTGTGACCAGGATGGTATGTAGATGTAAATTTAGCTGTGCTAATGTCTTAAGCACAGGTGTAGCATCCCCTGGATCTACAATAATTGCATCCTTGCCATTATGAAGTAGCCAGATATAATTATCCTTAAATGCAGGAATCGGTATAATTTGCACATTATGTTGCATATCTCATATCATTTGTGCAGCCGCTTAAAATGTCAATAGAAGTCAACAGCTATATGATAAGCTCACAAAATACTTGGGAGGCACAACAACGCTGGCTTAGCTCAACTGCGGGTCAGTATTTACAGCTAAAAGAACAGGTCTTGTATGATCAGGCCGTGTATGGTTTGTTCGGCTTTAATGCCTTGCAAATGGGCGGGTTGCAGATGGATTTATTGCGTAATTCACGCATTCCGAACTGTTATAAGTCTACTGATTTTGAAGATACTGACCATATAGCCATCAATGAAAACGCCACACTAAAAAATTGTTTATATTGCTATGACGATTTTTTACCATTTGCAGAAATGAGCCTAGATTTGCTGCTGCTGCCGCATCGTTTAGAGTTTAGTGAACGCCCTCATCAAACATTACGTGAAGCGGCGAGAGTGATGATGCCAGAAGGACATTTGTTGATTTCTGGTTTTAATCCTTTGAGTACTTGGGGTGCAACGTCC
>JAZJZG010000046.1:0-2627 GCA_040389995.1 Pseudomonadota bacterium
TTAATAATAGAGATTAAACCTGCTAAATTTTTAGCGGTTTTTTATAAAACTTATTTACATACATCCTTGTTTGTATATAATATACCTACAAATTTGAATGTAAGCAAGCATTTTAAAGTAATTGCGCATAAAATAAACATTAAAAAATACAATGTAATTAGCAACATAGCCTAATTGAAAACATGGAGCCATCAATGGTAGTCAGAACATCTATACAGCATCAAGAACAGGGCATCGCTAAGATGACGTCATTTACACCTGTTGCAAAAATCACAACGGTCGCGTTAATTGCTGCCCTGGTATTAGTCGGCTGTGGTAAGAAACAAGATGCTGCAGCACAAGCGGGTGGGGGAATGCCAGCGATGCCAGTAAGCGTTGTTGAATTGCAAGCGACGAGTGTTCCGATTAGCGCTGAATCTGTAGGGCAAACTGAAGGCGCTAAAGAAGTAGAGATACGGCCACGTGTTGGCGGTATTTTACTAAAAAAACTGTTTGAAGAGGGCGCGCCAATCAAAGCTGGCCAAGCCATGTTTATCATTGATCCTGTGCCATTCCAGATCGCGCTGGCAAATGCTAAAGCACAATTAGCCCAACAGCAATCACGTGTGGAGCAAACGCAGCGTGAAGCGCAGCGCTTAGAAGGCTTGCTGGCAACTCAATCCATTAGTCAGCGCGAAGCAGATAACGCCGGTTCAGATAATTCGCAGGCACGTGCAAGCTTGGCACAATATGCGGCTAACGTGCGCGACGCTGAGCTTAATTTATCTTATACCACAGTAACATCACCCATCTCTGGCATTGCCGGTCGCTTTGAGTTTTCTGAAGGTGCATTAGTGAGCGCCAACACTAGTTTGTTGACTAAGGTAAGCCAGATATCACCAATCTGGGTGCGTTTTAGTTTATCTGATAGTGAAGCAGCGTCATTAGGCGGGCACTTGACAGAAGCGAGTGTAAAGGACGTCACTTTGATAATGCCTGACGGTACGGAGTATGCAAAAAAAGGTAAATTGAATTTTGCAGCAAGTGGCATAGACCCACAGCTAGGCACACAACAGTTGCGCGCTGTGTTTGAAAATGCAGACAGAGCTTTATTACCAGGTCAGTTTGTACGCATACGCGTCACTACCGGTACAAAAGATGGCGTATTTGTAGTGCCGCAAACTGCAGTATCCACCAATGATCAGGGCAAGTTTGTTTATGTTGCTAATGGAAAAAATGAAGCCATCGTTAAACCAATCGTTGTCGGTAACTGGGTTGGCAAGGATTGGGTAGTGCTTAGCGGCCTGGAAGCTGGTGAGAAAGTCATTGTCGATAATGTGATTAAACTGCATCCTGGTTCGGCGGTAGCTCCACATCCGTTAGCCGCAGATGCAGATAAAACTGCCGATAAAGCCGCCAGCCAAGTGGCAAGTTCAGCAAAATAATCTCAAAATAAGCAGCTGTACTAGTGCTTAATATTAAGTTCAGGCGAGAATAACATGACCAAATTTTTTATCACGCGGCCTATTTTTGCCAGCGTATTGTCTATCATCATTGTGCTGGCCGGCTTGGCTGCAGCACTCAAATTACCGATTACACAATATCCGGAAATTGCACCACCAACCGTACTGATTACGGCGACCTATCCTGGTGCTAGTGCTGACACGCTTTCTAAAACTGTCGCAGCGCCTATTGAAGAGCAGTTAAGCGGGGTTGAGGGTTTACTTTACTTTAACTCCAGCGCTGACTCTAGCGGTACGCTAACAATCACTGCTACTTTTGAAGTGGGTACCGATGTGAATCAGGCGACGTTTAACGTGAGCAATCGCGTGAACATCGCTTTGCCACGTTTACCTGATGAGGTGCGCAGGACTGGATTAGTCGTACAGAAGCGCTCGAACGACATCTTGTTGGTTGTGATGTTGACGGATAAACACAAGAAATATGATCCTCTTTATTTAAGCAACTATGCCACGCTGAATGTATTGGATGATCTCAAACGTATTAAAGGTGTAGGTGATGCCATTATTTTTGGTGCGCAAGATTATTCAATGCGTATCTGGCTACGCCCAGACCGCATGGCGCAATTAGGTGTCACAACTACAGATATCGCTAACGTTATCCAAGCGCAAAATGCACAATATGCTGCGGGTAAGATCGGCCAGGAACCTTCACCTTCAACACAGCAGTTGGTTTATACCGTTACCGCTAAAGGTCGTTTGATTGACCCTAACGAATTTGGCAATATTATTGTGCGTGCAAATGGCCCACGTGGTGTGCTGTACTTAAAAGATGTGGCACGGATTGAGCTTGGGTCACAAACTTATAACGTACGTACTGCGCTAGGCGGCTTGCCAGGCGTAGGTATTCCTATCTTCCTGCAAACAGGCGCCAACTCTCTTGAAACTGCAAAAGCGGTTAAAGAGAAAATGAATGAACTTAAGAAACGCTTCCCGGAGGGAGTGGATTGGGAGACGCCGTACGATACGAGTGATTTTGTTAAATCCTCTATTATTGAAGTACTCAAAACACTGGGTGAGGCCATGGTACTGGTGGTATTGGTCGTATTCCTGTTCTTGCAAAGCTGGCGCGCGACCCTGATTCCATTGATTGCTGTGCCTATTTCATTGATAGGTACGTTTGCCGGT
>JAZJZG010000046.1:2637-4359 GCA_040389995.1 Pseudomonadota bacterium
GGATATTTGGCTTCTCTATCAATACCCTCACACTCTTTGCGATGGTTCTCTCTATCGGGATTGTGGTGGATGATGCGATCGTGGTGCTGGAAAACGTAGAGCGTTTGATGTCGGAAGAGAAGTTATCGCCTATCAAAGCGGCTATTAAATCGATGGAGCAGGTATCAGGTGCTGTTATCGCGATTGTATTGGTGCTGTGTGCGGTGTTTGTGCCAGTTGCGTTCCTGGGCGGTATTGCCGGCCAGATGTATCGTCAATTTGCGGTCACTGTAGCAGTTGCCGTAGTGATTTCTGGTATTGTCGCCTTAACACTCACGCCGGCCTTGTGTGCGATATTGCTCAAGCAAGTACACAAAGAATCTGCATTCTTTAAACCATTTAACCGTGCTTTTACAAGGGTAACTAACTTTTATTCATCGGTCGTCAATTTAACACTACATCACAGGATTATTGGTACGCTGGTATTCGGCGGCATTATTGTACTGGTTGTCGTATTGCTGAGAAGCGTGCCCGGTAGTTTTGTACCGGCAGAGGACCAAGGTTATGTAGTGACAGCTGTCATCATGCCGGATGGTGCTACCTTAAGACGTACCATAAAAACGACTGACGATGTACGAGATGCTATTGCGAAAGACCCGGCAGTGGATACCGAGTTCTCTGTATATGGCTATGACCTTATTGGTGGCGGTAACAAAACCAGTGCGGCTACTATGTTCGTCAGACTGACGGATTGGGCTAAACGTACTACGACGGCTGATGATATCGTCAAAAAACTATTTGGCATTGGTATGAGTCAGCCAGACGGCATGGCGATTGCCTTTAATCCGCCGGCAATCCGCGGTTTAGGTAGCGCGGGTGGATTCGAAGTCTATGTACAAAGCCGTAGCGATACCAATCCGCTGCATCTATTCACGGTAGTGAATGATTTTATAGCGGCATTGAGAAAAGAGAAAGATTTGGCCGGCATTAATACATTTTTCCGTCCAACGGTGCCGCAGTTATTTGTCGAAGTGGACGAAGCCAAGGCGATTTCGTTAGGGGTGCCAGTCGCGGATATTTACGCTACCTTGCAAAGTACTATGGGTTCATTGTATGTGAATGACTTTAATAAGTCCGGCCGTACTTACCGAGTGCAATTACAGGCCGAGGCTGAATACCGGATGAAAGCTGATGATTTAGGTAAAGTCTATGTGCGCTCGAATACCGGGCAGATGATTCCACTTTCAGCCTTGAGCAAGGTGAGCAACATCGTGGGCGCTGAACAGTTAGAGCGTTATAACGGCTTGCTTTCTGCCAAAGTTCTGGGCGGCGGCGCACCTGGCATCAGTTCTGGTGAAACCATTAAAATGGTAGAAAAGATTGCAGCAGAAAATCTACCGGATGGCTACCAGATCGCTTGGACAGGCCAAGCCTACCAAGAGAAACGTACTGGTTCAGCAGCAATCTTTGCTTTCGGCTTTGCGATTATCATGGTGTTCCTGATCTTGGCGGCACAGTTTGAAACATGGGCATTGCCGCTGGCAGTGATTATGGCCGTGCCATTTGCGTTGGCTGGTGCTTTATTAGCTGTGCTGTTGCGTGGTATGCCGAATGATATTTATTTCCAGATTGGCTTGATTACCCTAGTTGGTTTGGCGGCAAAGAATGCGATTTTGATTGTGGAATTCGCTAGCCAAAAAATGGAGGAGGGTCTGCCTGTAGCACAAGCTGCACTCGAAGCCG
>JAZJZG010000047.1:0-5148 GCA_040389995.1 Pseudomonadota bacterium
AGCTGTTTGCATTGCTCATTCGGTAGTAAATATTGCCAGCTACCAACTTATCATCGGCAATAAAATGACTGCCTTTTAAAGAAATCATGGCAAGTTTATTTTCAACTGAATCAGGCCATGTATAAGCTTGCTTGGGATTGCTTAACATAGAAAGCGGCAACGATTGTGTGCCTTCCATAGTATTATCAGCTAAAGCTACCGATAGATCTAAATCACTTTTATCATCGTGCCAACCCACTTTGCTGAATATCTGCCTCACATCACTGCTCGAATGATCGCGCCAGCCATCTTCATGAAAGATATTGCCTGCTACAAAATAGTCAAGATTATGGGCCTTGTCCTCCCCACCGACCTCAAACTCAGCAGCACGGCGTCCCCATGAGCCCCCTAATACAGTAGCTTTAATACCTGGAAAGGATGAGCCGCTTTTCGTGTTGACCGCTAAAGCACCACCCAAAGTATTCAGGCCAAATAGTGGATTTGAGCCTGGAATCAGATTGATACTACCGATGGCATTGGTTGGAATCAGATCCCAGTTCACAATATCGCCAAAGGGCTCATTGAATCGGACGCCATCAAGAAAAACAGATAGCCCGATTGCAGAGCCTAAAATAGGCGATGCGGTAAAGCCGCGATAAGAAACGTCCATTTGATAGGGGTTACCAACACTGCCGCTGGTATTTATCGAGCCAAGGTTGCTATCCAGAAACTCTGCCAGATTCAAAGACTCTTGCTGGCTGATATTTTTTGAAGATCCAACTTGAACGTTAGATGGTACTTGATTAAGTGGTGTTCCTAATGATGGTAGCGGTGTCGTACTGATTACCTCTATCGTACCTAACTCCATCACTTCGGCTTTATTTTCTGCGTGAGCCTGAGAGATGATGGAAATCACGCCTGCAACTGCTAACACTACGGGTCTTAATTTTATTTTATACATGATGTATCCTATGGTCCAAATATTATCTAACTAGACTGCACTATTAAACATAATAAGCTGCAACTCTAACAAAGCAATCGCCACATGGCACTAGGAAAAATTCCCGACTTAACGTAAACGTTTTTAATTCTGTTATAGACGCGTTATAGTTAAGGGCTGTTTTTTTAAGTTAAAGAGATAACTGATTGAGCCTGAAACTTCGCCTAAACTTAATAATAACGAGTCTGCTGTTATTTATCCTGCTAGCAGGGGTTATGTTAAGTTTTAATAATGCGAGGATGAATGCGCTTGCAGAGATTGCTTCGGCTGAAAAGCTGACACTCTACTTCTTCGACGAGGCCATTATTGGCGGTGATAATATCAATTTGAGGTTTGACCCTCATGCTTTTAAGCTTCAACGTCTAGATCATATGAGGCATCTGAAAATTGAATTACTTGATAATGCTGGCAATGTACTCGACAGTAATCAATCGGAAAGTGGTCATGAGTTTCATAACGAGTCCCCACTATGGTTTGAACACTTCTTGAATAAAATGCTCCCTAAATGGGTGCCTGCAGTACGGAAGCTAGACTATGACGGCGTGCTGTTAGGCCAATTGGTGATTACCCCAGATCCTACCTATGAGTATGCGGAAATTTGGAAGCAGTTTACCGATTTGGCTATGCTACTGACTATTTTCTTTGTGTCTGTGAATTTAGTGATTTCTTGGGCTGTTACGCAAGCTTTAAAACCTACAGAAAAAATATTATTTGCTTTAAATGAATTAGAAAAGGGTAATCTGGCTGCCAGATTACCTGCATTTGATTTTTCAGAACTAGCACGCATTGGGCGGAAATTCAATCATATGATTGAGACTCTGCAACAAAGTATCACACGCAATCACAAACTTACGCAACAGCTGATTACCTTGCAGGAAGAAGAACGGAAGAGCCTTGCACGTGATTTACACGATGAGTTCGGACAATGTCTGGCAGCCATCCACACTGATGCCAGTGTAATTTTGAATGCATCAGAAAAGAAATATCCAGAACTTCGCGATGGCGCTTGGGCGATTACGCAATTATCTCGGCACCTAATGGACTTGGTTGGTGGCCTGCTGCAACGCCTTCGACCTGGCATTCTTGATGAGTTAGGGTTATCGGCTGCGCTGTATGACTTGGTTGGCACTTGGCGATCTCGTCACGAAAACTCGGTATGCACGCTAAGTATTAATAGTGACGTAGATAACTTAGGTGAGGTTGTTAGTCTGGTTTTGTATCGCTTGATACAGGAGTGCCTAACGAATATTTCGCGTCATGCGGGCGCCACTACGGTAGAAATTACCATGCATCTTGCAACTCAGGCTGGTCGGCCAGGACTTAAAGTGAGTGTTCGAGATAATGGCAAGGGCTTTGATCCAGGTAAAGCTGATGGCTTAGGCTTGCCTGGTATGCGCGAGCGAGTTGAAGGGTTGGGAGGTAAGCTTCAACTGAATACACGCCCAAACCATGGTGCGGAAATTATGGCTTGGATTCCAACAGGACTCCCGACATGAAGGAGCTGCCTATGATTCGAGTGATGTTAGTGGATGACCATGCCGTAGTGCGTGCTGGAATTCGACGTTTACTGGAACAGGAATCCAGGTTTTTGGTAGTTGTAGAAGCCGATACTGGCGAAAGTGCATATCAGTTATTCAGTGAATACTTGCCAGATATCACAGTGATTGATCTGACTATGCCCGGCATGGGAGGCATGGAGGCTATCAAAAGAATTATTGTGCGCTATCCAACGGCTAAATTACTTGTGCTTTCCATGCACGAAAATGCTGCGTTTGCTAGCCAGGCACTGAAGGCTGGGGCTAAGGGTTACTTAGCAAAAAATGGCCTGGCTGAAGAGCTTATCAATGCGCTTGAAGTTGTTACAAAAGACCAGATTTACATAAGCTCAAACGTTGCTAGAAAGATTGCCTTGCAAAACCTGGATAGTAAAGGTAATCCAATCCAACAACTATCTGTCAGAGAGTTTGAGATCTTTCGAATGTTAGCTGAAGGCGTGGATAGTGATCAAATTGCAGCCTCTTTAAATATCAGTAGCAAGACAGTTTCCAATTATCAAACAACGATCAAGCAGAGGCTTGGTATTAATAGTTCTGTCGAGATGGTGAGGCTGGCAATTCGCCACGGTATCATCGAAAGTTCTCTACCTTCTTCAATTAGTTATCTCAGGAAAAAATTCCGTCCTTTAAGGGACTTTTTCCCTCACGCCTCATACCTCACTAAAGATAACATGCGTCGTACTATTCGGCGTTTACCATGCGCCAAAACACTTTAGTTAGGCGATTAGTTCTAATCATGACATCCACGTCGTTCCTGTTTGTCTTTCTGCTTAGCTTAAAACTTAGTCTGCCACCACAAAATGGTTGGGATAATGAGATGGCTAATAGCCAACTTATAAAACTTACTTGCAATTACATGCAGTAAAGGCAATAATCAAACAAACGTTTGTTTTTGAGTGTTGTATTGATAAAAATAGGGCTTTTACAATGACTGACTTCAATGAAGTGCATGAATCGGATATAGAGAAACTAGGGCAATTGCGTGACTATTTTGCGACGCATCGCAGCTTGCCCAGTTATAGCTATATGCAACAGCTATTGCATATCAAATCAAAAGAAACCATTTCTAAGTTGGTAGCAAGACTAAAGCTCATGGGCTTTCTTGAGTCAGCACCAGATAAAAAATTAAGTCCGGGCAAACGTTTCTTTGAGCGATCGTTATCCAACAACACTGTGCAGGCAGGT
Source organism: Pseudomonadota bacterium (assembly GCA_040389995.1). Lineage (GTDB taxonomy): Bacteria > Pseudomonadota > Gammaproteobacteria > Burkholderiales > Methylophilaceae > Methylotenera. Next base: position 3,721 of record JAZJZG010000047.1, read on the forward strand.
GCATTTACTGCCTCCTACAATGAGGGTAGCGATTACATGACTATTGATGAGCATCTGGTCAGAAAACCTTCAATCACAGAATTAATACCAGTTGCTGGCGACTCAATGAAAGATTTGGGAATCCTTGATAGAGATACAGTCATTGTTGAGAAAAGGCCTTATGCAAACCTTGGAGATATTGTCGTTGCTATCATTGATGATAAGTTTACGATTAAGACCTTGGGAAAGGAGAAGAGTCTATTCGTATTAATCCCAGCTAACAAGGATTTTGAGATTATTCGACCTAAAGAGCCATTTATTATTTATGGCGTGGTGACAGGGCAGTTTCGGAGTTACTAAAAGCTTTTACAGGCAAGAGTCGGGCTGTAACGAACTCACATTCAGAGATTATGAATTACCTGATGCAACCTTTGATTTCCCGCTGTGAATATTTACTTTTGGAATGCGGTAAGCTAACCAGAAGGCTATTAGCACAAGACCAGTAATAAACCACTGACTGTCATGCACTGCATTGACCAACGCCTCTTTAGCATTAGCCAGTAAATGTAGCCCTTCATTTCTATTTAATAGAAGTAAGTGTAAAAACTGCTCCGATTTTTCATGACTGAATAATATTTGAGGGTTGTCCAAGCTAGATTTCAGCTGGGTTAAGTTATTGGTTGTTAATAATGCGTGTATCTTCAAAGTATATTGACTTGAAATAATTGAACCAATCACCGCTGCCCCCATCATGCTCCCAACCATTCTCATGGACTGTAGCATTGCTGTGGCAATTCCGAGTTGTGTTTTTGCGGCACTGGCTTGGACTATAAGCGTTAAATTTGGCAGCAATAGCCCAATACCTAGTCCACCTAATGCCATTGCTGCGATAATCACAGCATGGGATGTTAAGACAGTGACTTGCGTCATCGTCGCAGCAGATATTAAAAAAGCAGACAGCCCAAAATATAAAACTAAATTAGGTGAGTCTATCCGTGACATGATTCTGCCATTCACAATACTGCCAACTGTAATAAAAACAGCCAAAGGAGTCACTAGAGCACCTGCTTGATTAGGTGATAGTCCAAAGCCACCTTGGAACATAAGAGGAGCGTAATACATGATTGCAAATAGACAAAACCCCATCATAGACGCCAGTGCAAAAACTGGACCCAAAATATTGTCCTTAAACATTCCTAATGGTATAACCGGATTTTTACAGCGAAGCTCCCACCAAAATAAAGTGAAGCCTGAAATGATGCCTAGTATTCCTAACGGAGCTAACTGAGTAGCTGGTTTATTTTGTAATAGCCATTCAACCATTAGCTGTAGGCTGCCAAGTGTTAGCGCTATTAGAAAAGCGCCCAGCCAGTCCATAGGTGATGGAGGCTGATTTGAATGGCGAATTTTTGGTAAGAAGAGCCAAATAAATGCCAGGCTCAGAATACC
>JAZJZG010000047.1:5158-12386 GCA_040389995.1 Pseudomonadota bacterium
AATATTCAGTCAGATAGCCACCAATAGAAGGTCCAACGGCGTTAGCTAAACCAAAAGCTGTACTGAACAGAACCTGCCAGCGTAAGCGTTCATGGGTGTCTGGGAATATATCTGGGATGCTAGCAAAAGAGGTGGCTACTAACATTCCACCGCCAATACCTTGCAAGGCTCTAGCTAAGACTAATTGGAGCATGCTTTGAGCCATTCCACAAAGCATTGATGCAACTGTAAACAAAACTATTGCAATAATGACGAATGACTTACGACCATATTCATCACCTAATTTCCCAAAAATTGGCACTGCAATTACTGAGGTGAGTAGATAGGAAGTTCCAACCCAAGCATAAAGCTCAAACCCATTAAGTTCTGCTACTACCGTTGGCAAAGCTGTGCCTATGACGGTTTGGTCAAGGGCTACCATAATCAGTACAAAACAAAGCCCTATCATGGCTAATAACTTATCTCCAAATTTTTTTGGAGATAAGGTGTTGTTGGCAGTTTTCAATGAGTTCCTTATCGATTGAGTATAGTAAACAACATTATTTCATGCGCTAGAATAATGGGATAGTTTATGAGCATTTAATACGAGCAACTACGAAAATATTCTGACTGATATCTGCGTGAAATTTAGATGAACTAAGCATCATCACTTTTACAGGGCGGAGACTGAAAGGTTAAGATGGCCGATTGCTTGGAAAGAACGAAGTTTTTCAAAATTTATGTTTACGTTTGAGTGAAAGGCAAAAGGCCAATTTTGTTGAATAACTGTTTTTTCAGAAGAAAGAGTTCTAAAGCGGACTTCCTTTCGAAACATGCTGTGGAGTGCTTATGATTGTTTGTTCGATCTAGAAACATACGGTACCTTATCAAAGAAGTTCTTATCCGTTTCCCATATTTATTCTTGAGTCGTAGGAAGTTATCATGTTTATTAGAGCTTGTTTAAGTTAATCTCATGCTTGTACAGTCTAACTATAAAAGATAAATTATCCCATTTCCCAGTTAGGGATTTACTATGCGCCTATTGCTAGTTGAAGATGATCCAATGATTGGTAAAAGTGTCCGCGAAGGGCTGCGGCAAGATGGATATACTGTCGATCTGGTTTGCGACGGAGTTTCGGCTGCATTGGCAATTGACAACATGGTCTATGATCTCGTGATTCTTGACCTTGGATTGCCACGCAAGTCCGGAATGGATGTTTTAACAGACTTACGCCGACGGAAGAATCCTATCCCAGTATTGATAATTACTGCCCGCGATACAGTAAGTGATAGAGTCACCGGGTTAGATGCTGGTGCCGATGATTATTTGGTTAAGCCATTTAATCTAGATGAACTTGCGGCAAGGATACGGGCCTTGTTTCGTCGCCAGTCGGGTCATTCAGAACCAATTATAGAGTGTGGGGGGCTGTCATTGAACTCTGCGACTCACGAAGTGGTTCTGGATGGTCGTTTGATTCCTCTTTCAGCGAAGGAATTTGCATTATTACATATTCTTATGTTACAAAATGGCAAGCCTCTTTTGCGTTCCGAAATTGAAGACAGTTTATATGGATGGGGTGAAGAGGTTGAGAGTAATGCTGTGGAAGTTTATATCCACGCATTGAGACATAAACTTGGAACCGAGATGATTCGCAACATGCGTGGTGTGGGGTACTTTATCCCGAAAATACTATGACCTCAATTCGCAGGAATTTACTGGTTGCATTGTTAGCGGCAATGACGGTTGTAATATTAATCAGTGCTTATGTAACTTATCGCCAGGTGCGATTGGAAACGGATGAAATTTTTGACTATCATCTACGTCAACTTGCATTATCTATGCGTGACCAAACCTTCAATAGCGGACAACCAATAGATTCTAATGCAAATGAGGAAACTTTTGACTTCGTTATACAGGTTTGGGATCGTGATGGATTGAAGCTGTATTTTTCACCATCAACCACAGAGCTACCTAACCATGCACAATTGGGGTTTTCAACGGTACAAACCGCCGAAGGAGATTGGCGTTTGTATAGTGCTCCGATTCGAAATTACATTATTCAAGTTGCACAACCTTTAAGAGTCCGTAAAGATATTGCATTTGCTGCTGCGTTACACATGTTGATACCTCTTTTCCTTGTATTGCTAACCCTAGCTATTCTGATTTGGATACTGGTAGCTTATGGCCTGTCTCCTTTAAATAAGCTTGCACTGGCAGTTAAAGAGCGGAAACCTACTGCCCTAGAACATTTGCCTGAACAACAAGTCCCGGTAGAGGTATTGCCATTGGTGCAATCTCTAAACGGGCTACTTGATCGGCTTGGGCAGGCCATAAAAGCCCAACGAGCATTTGTTTCAGATGCAGCACACGAATTACGTTCACCACTTACAGCTTTGCAACTCCAGTTGCAGTTAGTAGAGCGTGAAAACGATTTTTCAAAACGTGCAGAATTTACTGCTGACCTTAAACGTGGGCTGGATAGAATGACACATACCATTCATCAACTTTTAGTGCTGGCTAGGGCTGAACCTGATGCAATGGAGTACTCTGTGGATGAAATAAATATGGTGCAACTGCTGGGTCAAGTGATTGCAGATCTTAACCCGCTTGCTGAAGCTAAAAAAGTGGATGTCGGCATGATAAAAAAAGAAGATAAAGTTCTGATTTTTGCAGATTCGGACGCCTTAAGGTCTCTAGCAAGCAATCTGATTGAAAACTCAATCCGTTACACTCTGACGAATGGTAAGGTTGATGTGTCGGTTGGGGTGGAGAACAATCAGCCTTACCTAGAGGTTGAGGATACCGGCCCTGGTATTCCTGAAGAGGATCGTAATCGGGTTTTTGACCGTTTCTATCGACGTGAGGGGACATTGGAGCCTGGTTCTGGTCTTGGACTAGCTATAGTTAAGGCGGTTGCCGATAATCTTGGAGCCACTATTCATTTGAGCGATGCTTCACTTGGGGGCTTGGCTGTGCGTGTTGTATTCAAAGAGCCTGTAAAGAAAAATTAGATCAAGAGATTTTTAAGCGGTTTTAAGTTTGTTTTAAGTTTGTTTTAAGTTTTGAAGTCGTAACATTCGGATCATGGTGAAGCAGAATGCTTCAGTCCAAATAGCAACTCAAGGAGTTAACCATGAATCGTAGCAGCTTCAAAAAGAACAATTTTATTGTAACCGCTTTAGTATTTTCCCTCATTGGATGCTATGGAGAATTCGGCATTCACAGTGTTTCAAATGCACAAGCTATGACGTTGAAAACCATGCCATCAACAGGGCAGGCGCGGCCATCAGGATTCCCGGATTTCAGCACGATCGTTAGCCAGAATGGTGCTGCGGTAGTCAATGTCAGCATAAGTGGCACCCAAAAAACCAATATGGTGATGCCAAATATGCCGCAACTCGATCCTGAAGATCCTTCATATCAGTTCTTTCGCCACTTTCAGTCACCAATGCCGCAGAACGGTAGTCCAATACATGGCCTTGGTTCAGGTTTTATCATTAATTCTGATGGCGTCATACTTACCAATGCACATGTAGTAGCCAATGCCGATGAGGTGAATGTAAAGCTCACTGATGGGCGTGAATTCAAGGCTAAGGTCATTGGTGTAGATAAGTCAAGCGACGTCGCTGTGCTGAAGGTAAATGCCAAGAATCTGCCGACGGTAAAGATAGGTGATTCAACCAAAATGCGAGTCGGTGAGTGGGTATTGGCTATCGGCTCGCCTTATGGTTTCGATAACACTGCTACAGCCGGGATTATTTCGGCAAAATCCCGCTCATTACCAGATGAAGGCTATGTGCAGTTCATTCAAACTGATGTAGCAGTTAACCCCGGAAATTCTGGTGGCCCACTTTTCAATTTAAATGGTGAAGTGGTAGGGATTAATTCACAGATATACAGCAGCAATGGTGGTTATCAAGGGTTGTCATTTGCTATTCCTATTGATGTTGCAATGAAAGTTGAGCAGCAACTGGAGAAATATGGACATATTGAACATGGGCATTTTGGCATTACTATACAAGGCGTCAATCAAGCTCTTGCTGAGTCTTTCGGCATGAAAAATCCTACTGGTGCCTTAATCATCTCGGTTGATGCGGGCAGTCCTGCGGCAAAATCTGGCATTGTTCCGGGAGATGTCATTCTCGAATTCAATGGCAAGAAAATTGTAAATTATAACGATCTCCCGCCTTTGGTAGCTGATATGAAACCAGGTCTTGAGGCCAAGGTGCAGCTATGGCACAACGGTAACAGCCGCGTTATAAGCGTTGTTGCAGGAGAGTTAAAAGATGAAAACGTCGCATCAAATGTGGATAATCTGGACAAAGGCCGTCTAGGATTATCAGTTCGGCCTTTATCCCCAGAGGAGCGCCAACAGGCAGGTGTAAGCGGTGGATTGGTCGTTGAGGGAAGCACTGGCCCGTCTGCCAAGGCTGGTATTGAACCAGGCGATATTATTCTTGCACTTAATGGGACCCCGATTGCAAACATTAATCAGTTACGTTCCCAAATGATTAAGTCTTCCAAGCATATTGCATTATTAGTGCAAAGAGGTAACAACAAATTATTTGTGCCAATCGAACTCAGTATGAGCTAACGGCGCAATTATAACGTGCATCTTAGCTGCACATTTTTTATGTAAATAGGAGAATGAAAATGAAATCGAACCTAACTATAGCTATTTTGAGCGGCGTAATTTTAACTGCAGCAATGGCTTCCCCGATCATGGCAGCACAGCAGAAGGTCACAAAAATGACATGTGAAGATTTTGTACGGATTGACGATGTGGCAAAGCCGAAACTGGTGTACTTCGCTGAAGGCTTCAATAAAAAAGGGAAACCGGACGGCGATATATTTGAGACCGAAACGACAGACCATTATTATCCGATCCTAATCGAGGAGTGCCAAAAAACACCCCAAGCTAATTTGATGAAAACGATTAAAAAAGTTAAAGGTGCAATTGGTGGTTAAAACGCTCTCATAGATTATTTGTAACTTTGATCTTTAAGCGAGCAGCATAGCTTGCAGATATGTTTGCCGCTATGGGTTTCTGTAAGCCATTTCTTTAAAAATAGGTCTGGCCTAATCAGTTGTTTGGTAAGAGTTAATGATAGGGGTCTGTTTTTAATTAGATTCGTAGCTAACTAATTTTTAAATTTACTCTCTGTAAGAAAGCTGATATTGGAAGGATAGGTAATGCAAGTTGTCATGAGAGCTAGTGAAAGCTCGGTGTATTTTGCCATCATTAAGTTGCGCGATTATCTCAACGAACAAATTCTGGATCAGGCCAAGTTGGTTGATCGCTTGCTTCTAGCGCTATTAGCAGATGGACATTTATTAGTTGAAGGCCCGCCTGGATTAGCTAAAACACGCGCTATTAGAGCATTGGCGCACGGGATAGAAGGTGATTTTCGTCGGGTTCAGTTTACACCAGATATGTTGCCAGCAGACCTGACAGGTTCTGATATTTATCGACCAGAGGAAGGCGCGTTTCATTTTCAAAGTGGCCCCCTGTTCCATAATCTTATCTTGGCTGATGAAATCAATCGTGCCCCTGCTAAAGTGCAGTCAGCGTTACTAGAGGCGATGGGAGAACGCCAGATTAGTGTGGGTGGTGCAACTTACCCTTTACCGCAGTTATTTCTGGTAATGGCTACTCAAAACCCGATTGAGCAAGAAGGTACATATCCTCTACCTGAAGCGCAACTGGATCGTTTTATGCTGCATACTTTGGTGGATTATCCGAACCGCGCCACGACGCTTCGTATTATGGATCTTTCACGGAACGAAGCGCGTACGCAAAGTGAATTATCTCCACCAGATATTGCGCTAACACAACAGCAGGTGTTCATGGCCCGTCGGGAAATATTGAATCTTACGGTAGCTGACTCTGTACTTGAATATATTGCCGCATTGGTAGAGGCTACGCATACTCCAGAGAAGTATAGTCGCCAATTGGCCGAGTGGTTGCGCTGGGGTGCGAGTCCTCGTGCAGCGATTGCGATGGAGCGGGGCGCGCGTGCACTAGCTTGGTTAGGTGGTAGAGACTATGTCAGTCCAGAAGATATCCAAGCAGTAGCGCCCGATGTGCTGCGTCACCGCTTGTTGGTTAATTATGCTGCTCAGGCGAAAGGCATTACTGCACAAAAGTGTGTAGATGAGTTAATACACGTGGTTCCTAGCCCATGATTTTACCTGATCTAGATGAGTTGTTAGCATTACGTAGTGCGGCTCATGAGCTTAACTTTCAGGCACGCCGACCTATTTTGGCGCGCTTGCAGGGAGAGCATCGTAGTGCCTACCGCGGTAGTGGTTTAGAGTTTGAGGAGGTGAGGGTTTATAGCCCAGGAGATGATGCGCGTAGCATTGACTGGAGAGTTACAGCTAGGCGTGGCCACCTTCACACTAAGGTATTTGGCGAAGAGCGTGAGCGTCCGGTTTGGTTATTGGCTGACTTACATGCAGGCCTTTATTTTGGTAGTCGCTACCAACTTAAGTCTTCTCTATTATTGCGTTCGGCAGGATTTTTAGCATGGGTAGCCGCTCTCGATGGCGACCGTCTAGGAGCTGTAATAGCTGATGGCAAAAATGAGCCTATTATTTATCCGCCACGGAGACGTGAAGCAGGCGTGTTGCCAGTGCTTGAGGCTTTGGTTGAGATGCAACCCAAGTCGCCGGGAGCTTTTAATCACATATGTTTAAATAGTGCGTTGACCGTGATTAGGCCATTACTTCAACCTGGAAGTTTAGTGCTGATTTTAAGTGATTTTAGTGGATTAGATGACGATACGGAAAACTTACTCGCAAGCATTTCGCTTCATTGTGATTGTCGGCTGTTATGGCTGATAGACCCACTCGAGTATAAGGGATTGCCTGATGGAACCTATCATGTTGGGTTGTTTAACCGAACATGGTGGTTAGATGGTCAAAGTGCTAGTAAAGAATGGCAAGAAAAATGGCAAGCACGTGAGCGTATCTTGATGGATTTGTCCTTCCGTTACAACTCGTCACTTATTCGTATTGAGACTACGAATCCTGTTACTGAGACGCTACCACTTTTTTTACGCGAGCCGTTATTGAAAATATGAATGCAGATTGGTTAAAACAGCTTTCTCCAGCACATGCTCCACCTCCACCAAGCTGGTGGACACTTGCACCGGGATGGTGGGCATTGGTATTTATTTTTTTAACGATATTTATAGTTTGGTTTTACTGGACACAGCACCAGTCAGTTCGCTTGCGTCGCAAGGC
>JAZJZG010000048.1:0-4219 GCA_040389995.1 Pseudomonadota bacterium
TTTTCGGGTTGGCATGTTTGGCATTAAGTTGCTGCATCATACTGTCACCCGACGCAGTGACGGTTTGACCAAAAAGGATCTGTCCGACATCTGCGGTGATATGCTTGTTTTTGTTGAGTGCTTCAGAGATTTGCGCAGCGGCGGATGAGAATTTTTTATCGCCCTCTGTGCCATAACTGTGAAACTGAATGTGCGTGAGGTGCATCGGTACACCGTCTGAGGCGCCCATGGTATCCAAGGTGGTTTCAAAATTACCTGCGGCACCCAAGTTATTGCAATGCACATGCAAAGGTTTGGCGATACCCAGTTGGTGCACCGCCGTGCTCAGGCTCTTTAATATTTCACGTGGACTAACCTGATAATGGCTGTGGTTCTCGTCTAGATCTAGTCTGCGCTGATTAAATTTGAATGCGCTGATGCCGCCGGGGTTAACCACTTTGATGCCAATCGCCTGCGTGGCATGCAGTATCCAGGCAACGTAATCATTGATCGCTTTCTGGTCTTTCTTTGCTGCCAACATGCGTAGGAAATAATCATCATTACCCAGCATGGCGTAGCCGCCTTTATCTATCATCGGCGTATCGGCCATTTCCAAATGTGCCTGACGCGCATTGATAGGCAAAATGGCTGGTTCGAAAGCGGCAGTGTAACCCATCTCGATATAACGAAAGCCCGTGTCGCTGGTATTGGGGGTAGCGTGATGACTACAATTCGGTGTGCAGATATGGGCTTCTGGCTCGCTGTAACTACGTGTTTCCTGAAACTCAGGCAGCAGCATCCGGGCAATATTTACCTTGCCGCCGCCGATATGGCTATGCATATCAATCGCGCCGGCCATGACCACTTTGCCAGTTAAATCGTAAGTTTGTGAGATTTTCTCATGGCTAGCTGGTTTGGGTATGATGCGACCATCACGGATATAAATATCTTGAGTGACACCATCTTTGCCGTGAGCAGGATCGTAAATCTTGCCATTTTTAAGTAGCGTAATCATGCCAGTAATGCCTCTATTTGATTAAGTACCTGACTCAAGCTGGGCAAGTTGGCATTGCGGATTTTTTTTAATGGCAGCACGACCGAGCCATCTAAACGGAACATCGTGCCAGTATGGTCTAAGCCAGGAATGCCAACAGGAATAAATACGTCCGGTGCAACATCGAACTGCATATTGGGGTGACCTATCACTATAGTGGGTACATCCGCTTGTGGCGGCGGGTAAGGGTTGAATGTGCTCACCCACAATAACGCATCGCAATTTTTGAGTTGCTGTTTGCTAGAGAATTGGTAATTGTCATATTCAGCTTTGCCATTGCTGTAGCGGTTCCTGCTTGGGTAGCCGCTAAGCCATGTGCTGGTATAGTTCACGCTGGTGTCGCCATCGCCAGTGCTAAGTGGCAAGCCAGCTACGCGATTTGTTTCGTTCAATTTAGCGATCAATCGGGTGATACTTTGAATGGTGAGTTCGGCATGGGCAAACTTTAAGCTGCTAGCCGACCAGATTACGACTGCATATTGCGCCGTTTTTAATGTTTCTAAAATGCTATTGAGCGATGCTATTGCTACGCCGGCAACTGCATTGACATGCAGCTTTTTACCGTTAGCCAATGCATTCAATGCATTGAGGATTTCAGGTAAGTTTTCCGTGTCTGCAGCAACTACCGTTGGCTGTTTCCCTTCTGGGGAGATGCTGGCGGTGGCGTCTTCTGCGTTAGCGCCTAAATAAATCACTTTAGGGCTAGGTTTATTGAATAAACTTTCTGGATTCCAGATCAATTTTTCAAAAAATCGGGGATAGCTGGTCACAATGTCCGTACCTATGGCTAAAATCACGTCAGCGTGATTTTTAACTTCGGTCAATGTGGTAGTTTGCAAGCCGCTATTTTGCATTGCCAAGGTATTACGGACGGTAGATTCACTGTGCATGTGGTCCAGTGTTGCACCAGTTTTTTCTGCCAGGCGCATCAATGTGCGCATACCTTGTACTTCTGTGCCTAAGCCTGCGAACAATGGCTGGTTACTTTTGTCCAATATCTCTGCTGCTGCTTTGATTGCGCTGTTTAAATCAGTAGGCTTGCCGGCTAAGCTTGGTGTTGTCGCTGTAAGCGGCTGCTCAAAAAAGGCAATACTTTTAGCGCAGCCATGTTTTATTTTAATCGGCTGTTCCGGATTGATTACAATGTCGTCGCAAAGCAAACCACACGCAGGACAAGTAGCAATAATTGCTGGCGATGAATGTAGCGATTGATTAGAGGTTGTTTTCATTTATATAGAATTTTGCCCGTTATCAGTAGTTTTGAACATACTACGTTGTGATTACTACCGAGCATGCTACCACTTGTCATAAAATGTAGGTTTATTTTAAGTGCCAAAAATGGTATTTTATCGTTCTTTTCAATAAGTTAATTTAATGGAGTTGTTATGGCTGTTCAACGCACACTTTCTATCATCAAACCTGATGCAGTTGCAAAAAATGTAATCGGTAAAATCTATACACGTTTTGAAAATGCAGGTTTAAAAGTTGTTGCTGCAAAAATGGCACAATTGACTCAAGCGGAAGCTGAAGGTTTTTACGCAGTACACGCTGCACGCCCGTTCTTTGGCGATTTAGTAAAATTCATGATCTCAGGCCCAGTGATGATTCAAGCCTTGGAAGGTGAAAATGCAGTACAAGTGAACCGTGACTTAATGGGTGCTACCAACCCTAAAGAAGCGGCTGCCGGCACAATCCGTGCTGATTTTGCAGAAAGCATCGATGCTAACGCTGTACACGGTTCAGATTCAGCGGAAAATGCTGCAATCGAAATCAAATATTTCTTTGGTTAATATAGATTTAATAAGGTAAAAACAATTTTGGTCAATTTGCTCAATTTCAATCAGCCGCAACTGGCACAATGGTTCGCTGAACAAGGCGAGAAGCCTTTTCGTGCCAAACAGTTGATGCGCTGGATGCATCATTTTGGCGTGCATGATTTTGAGCAGATGACCGATATTGCCAAAGTATTACGTGAAAAATTAGCAGTTGAAGCTGAAATCACTTTACCTACTGTGCAGTTGGAGCAGGTGTCTAACGACGGTACGCGTAAATGGCTGATTGGTGCAGATACTGCGAACAGTATCGAAACAGTATTTATTCCTGAAGATGAACGCGGTACGCTATGTATTTCTAGCCAGGTCGGTTGTGCATTAGCCTGCACTTTTTGCAGTACGGGCGCGCAAGGCTTTAATCGTAATTTAAGCGTGGCAGAAATTATCGGTCAGCTGGCGATTGCCAATAAATCCCTCCGTGCCGAGAGTGGTTACGATATGTTGCCATTGTCTGATCGCATCATTAGCAATGTCGTGATGATGGGTATGGGCGAGCCATTAGCTAATTATGATAATGTGGTCACTGCCATGCAGATCATGTTAGATGATAGTGCTTATGGTTTAAGTCGCCGCCGCTTAACGCTATCCACTAGTGGTATGGTGCCTGCGATGGATAGATTAAAAGAAGATTGCCCGGTAGCGCTGGCAGTGAGTCTGCATGCACCGAACGATGCGCTGCGTGATGTGCTGGTGCCAATTAATAAAAAGTATCCGCTTAAAGAGCTGATGGCTGCGTGTAATCGCTATTTGGAAAAAGCGCCACGTGATTTTGTGACGTTCGAATATGTGATGCTGGACGGTGTGAACGACACCGTAGAGCATGCGCACCAGTTATTAGAAGTCGTAAAAAACGTGTCTTGTAAGTTCAATTTGATTCCGTTCAATCCGTTTCCTAATAGTGGCTATGACACCTCTAAAGCCAGCCATATTCGTGTTTTCCGTGATATTTTAATGCAAGCTGGTTATGTAGTGACGGTGCGTAAGACGCGAGGTGAAGACATTGATGCGGCATGTGGTCAATTAGCTGGTAAAGTCTTGGATAAGACAAAACGTACTTCTAAAAAAATTCCTATTGAGGCGATTGCATGATGATTTCCGTAAGGCCGGCTGTAAATAAACTAACTCTAGCCTTATTTGCATGCGTTATTAGCTTTGTCAGTGCAGGCTGTGTAAGTCAACAGCAAAAAGATAAGGATAGTGAGAATTTAATCGCCCGTGCCCGTGCCCATACAGATTTAGGCTCAGTGTATTATCAGCAGAAGCAGTTGGAAATTGCTTTGGACGAGTTTACGCAAGCTGCAAAAATAGACCCCAGTTTTGCCTTGGCGTATAACGGATTGGGCTTAGTTCATGC
>JAZJZG010000049.1:0-1602 GCA_040389995.1 Pseudomonadota bacterium
GGCGTGATATTTTGCCTAATCAAGCCATCATCCGCGGTGCATTGGTTATCTGTAGCGCAATGCTGGTCGGCAGTGTGATTGATCTACCTTTTGAATATTACAAAACATTTGTAGTAGACGAAAAATTTGGCTTCAATAAAATGACACCGGCCATGTTTTTTAGCGACCTTATCAAGCACAGCATCGTCGGCATTGCGCTAGGTGCGCCTATTTTGTTTGCCGCCTTATGGTTAATGCAAGGTGCTGGTCAATACTGGTGGCTATACCTTTGGCTGGTATGGAGTGTATTCAACCTAGTCATGCTGGCGGTCTATCCAACTTTTATCGCACCTTTATTTAACAAATTCTCACCGTTACAAGATGAAAGCCTAAAACAACGCATTGAAACACTACTCACAAAATGCGGCTTTAAATCACAAGGCCTGTTTGTCATGGACGGTTCAGCCCGCAGCAGTCATGGCAATGCCTACTTTACTGGTTTTGGCGCCTCAAAACGTGTAGTGTTTTTTGATACTTTACTCGAAAGACTCAACGCGGATGAAATTGAGGCTGTGCTGGCACATGAACTTGGCCACTTTAAACATAATCACGTAGTTAAACGCATTGCATTGATGTTTTTTGTCAGCTTTTTAGGCTTGGCTTTACTTGGTTGGCTCATCAATCAACCTTGGTTCTATTCAGGCCTTGGCGTTACGACAGCCAGTAATTACATGGCTTTAATATTGTTCTTACTTGTTTCACCGGTGTTTCTATTTTTACTACGCCCTATTATGGCAAGCTATTCACGCAAAAATGAGTTTGAAGCCGATGATTATGCCGCAAAACATGCTGATGCAAAAAAACTGATTGCAGCATTAGTTAAACTTTATCGTGACAATGCCTCTACATTAACACCAGACCCATTACATTCTGCTTTTTATGACTCTCATCCACCGGCAAATATTAGAATTTCTAAATTAGCGGCGTATACTAGTTAATAGTTTATCCATAAGGGCTTTAATATGAAAACGCTACTCTTGGGCAGTCTATTATTAGTCAGCAGCATTATGTCTAACCTCGCGTTTGCAGAGCCTTTTGCTCAAGCTGATGCAGTAGCTGGCAAAGCTTTAGTTGATAGCCATTGTATTAGCTGTCATGCCTCTAGCTTTGGTGGCGATGGTTCTGCAATTTACACGCGTGAACCTCGTAAGGTGCATACATCAAAAGGCTTGGTAGCTCAAATCCGCACTTGCAATACCATGATAGGTCTCAAATGGTTTGAAGATGATGAATTAAATGTTGCCAAATACCTAAACCAAGCTTATTACAAATTCACTGAATAACCCATTGCTCAATCAAAATAATGTAAATACGCAAGAGTCGCTTGCCCTGTCAGGTTCAAACTTGCAAGGTGTAGTAGTTGCCGCTTTTGGCAAACGTTATCAAGTCGAACTTAGCAACAGCCAACAGCATAATAAACGCATTAGCTGTGTGACACGCGGCAAGAAAACCGACATCGCCTGTGGTGATATAGTCGCCATCAAGCTCACCGATAAGCACGAAGGCGTGATAGAGAACACTCTGCCACGCAAAACCTTGTTATTCCGTAGTAATGCCTTTAAA
>JAZJZG010000050.1:0-1488 GCA_040389995.1 Pseudomonadota bacterium
GCAAGTCGTACCCTTGCAGATGGGCAAGGTGATTGAAGTGATTGTGCTGATATTTAAAGCCAATGTTTCCTTTGACAAAGTTCCTTATATACAAAAGTTGCTGGAGCGAGTGCAGGTTATTGAATTGTTATTGCGGCTTTCGCGCGACAAACATTTTATTTCTACCAGGCAATACGCAGGCGCAATTGATATCACTGATCAAATCGGCAAGCAGGCCACAGGATGGAAAAAACACCAAAATGCAGCGTCGCCCGCTGTTGAGCTGTCAGGGCAGCTCATCCTGTGCGATTAATATCTGGTCGTGTCGCTAGCCCATAAAGCTACCGCCAAGCGCATAAGAGAAACCAGCGGCCTTCCGCACAGGTCTCGCGCAGTTACCGCACTGACAACAGTACATCGGTGCGGCGATGTGGATAACACGAATAACAGTACTCAGCTCACAACGCGTGGATACAGAACTTTGATGATGGCTACCAGAACAACAATCACAAGAACAACACGTACGCAGCCAGAGCAGTCCGCAGATCTTAACGCTGTAGAAAATGGCCATGCTGCTTTTTCTTTAACTGACTTGGCGCAGGCCTATTTTGACTGCCGCCGCAACAAACGCAACAGCACCAGCGCGCTGGAATTTGAGCAAAACCTTGAGAGAAATTTAATCGCGTTACGCGATGATCTTTTAGCCGGGACTTATACTATCGGCAGATCCATTTGCTTTGTTATTACACACCCAAAACCCCGCGAAGTATGGGCCGCAGATTTTCGTGACCGTATCGTGCACCACCTGCTTTATAACCAGATAGCAGCGCGTTTTCACAATAGCTTTATAGCTGATAGTTGCGCATGCATACCAGGACGCGGCACGCTCTATGCAGCCCTGCGACTTGAGAAAAAGATTCGCTCGGCCACAGAGAATTGGGCCAAACCTATCTATTATCTGAAGTGCGACTTAGCTAATTTTTTTGTGAGCATAGATAAAAAAATCGTGCTTGAATTGCTAGCCAAAAAAGTTACTGAACATTGGTGGCTACAGCTAGCTGAAAAAATTCTGATGCATGACCCTCGCCAGAACTATGTATTATTTTGCCCGCAAAGCCTATTAGACAAGGTGCCAGCACACAAGAGACTAACCAATCAACCAGCCAATTTAGGGCTGCCCATTGGCAACTTAAGCAGTCAGTTTTTTGCCAATATTTATATGAATGAGCTGGACCAATACGCCAAGAAAACCTTGGGTGCCAGGCATTACATTCGCTACGTGGATGACTTTGTAATATTGCATGAGTCAGCGCAATGGCTAAACGAAGCAAAGGCCAAGATTGAAGTGTTTTTATTAGAACGCCTGGCCGCCAAGCTAAACCCCACCAAAACGATATTGCAGCCGGTGGCCAGAGGTGTGGATTTTGTCGGCCAGGTGATTAAGCCATGGCACAGAAGCACCCGGCGCCGCACCGAAAACCACGCGCTTAACCAGGTGAAAATGATACC
>JAZJZG010000050.1:1498-9482 GCA_040389995.1 Pseudomonadota bacterium
CCATGCGCTGCACAAAGCCGGCAAGCGCGTCGGGTTGCTCGATGCCGATATTTACGGGCCGTCCATCCCGCGCATGATGGCGCTTGCCGGCCAGCCCGAGATTGTGGAGGGCAAAATGATACCGCTGGAAAACCTGCGCGAAACCGCCAATAGCTATTTTGGCCTATTCCGTCAATCAGGCAGCAGCCACCATAAGCGTGCGAAGCTCGCAAGAATAATTTTAATGCGCGGCAAGAGTGTGAATGTGCATTTCACTAAAACTTACGGTAAGAAAAAATGAGTGATAATAAAAAAATCGAAGTGCTCGAGCACGAATATAAGCCAGCAACCAAATGGCAGCATGAGCTCGATGAGCAATTACACACGACTGCAAAAGAGAAAGTGTGGTGCGACAAGATAATCTCTAAATCTGAACTTTGTTTTGTTGAATTTAAGCAGGTCAAGCCATGAAATATCGCACAAACCCACAGGGTTCACTCTGGCTCGATGAATTGATTGTTGATAATTTTGCCGGTGGTGGCGGAGCATCTACGGGAATTGAGGCGGCTATAGGCCGTCCAGTTGATATAGCTATCAATCACGACCCGGACGCAATAGCGATGCACACAATCAATCACCCGAACACAAAACACTACTGCGAAAGTGTTTGGGATATAGATCCAAAGGAAGCCACTAAAGGCCAGCCTGTTGGTCTCGCCTGGTTCTCGCCAGACTGCAAGCACTTTAGTCGAGCCAAAGGAGCAACACCCGTAAACAAAGAAATACGCGGCTTGGCATGGGTTGCTGTTCGATGGGCGGCTACCGTAAAGCCTCGCATCATCATACTTGAGAACGTTGAAGAGTTTAAAACATGGGGCCCCGTTATTGATGGCAAGCCCTGTCCCGCACGAAAAGGCAAAACCTTTGAAAGCTTTGTCAAGGAACTGGAAAAGCTTGGCTACCAGGTAGAGTGGAAAAGCCTGCGCGCTTGTGATTTTGGCGCACCCACTATTCGTAAGCGCTTTTTTTTAATCGCACGATGTGACGGACAACCAATCACTTGGCCAGCACCAACGCACGGCAATCCTGCGCACATTAGCTTCAAAAAATCCGGCCTAAAAAAGTGGAAAGTAGCCGCCGATATTATTGATTGGTCACTGCCCTGCCCGTCTATTTTTGATCGTAAAAAGCCGTTGGCTGAAAACACTTTGAAGCGTATAGCGAGAGGCATTCAGCGCTACGTTACAGATAACCCAAACCCATTTATTGTGCGCATTGGACAACAAGGTTTCGGAGGTAGTGGCATGCAGTACGAAATTAACCAACCACTCACAACGATAACAACGAAAGCAGAACACTGCTTAATCACTCCAAGCGTAAAAAAATATCAAATCACTGATATTAAAGTGCGAGATGGATCTGGCAACTTAATTGAGCCAGATGCGTATCGCAACAATCAACTGACCGCATTTTTAGCAAAGCACTTTGGCGGTAACTACAAGGGACCAGGTGCAGATCTATCTGAACCATTACCGACCGTTACCGCCGTAGATCATAACGCATTAGTTATAAGCCACTTGATAAAGATGAAAAAAAATCAAGACGCCCAACCACTTACCGAGCCATTGCCGACACTTACAATGCGCGACCATGTTGGCGAGGTTCGCGCATTTTTATTGAAGTATTACGGCAAGGAAACGAGTGGATGTAGCTTGGGCGAGCCGCTTCACACAATTACTTCGCAAGACCGCTTTGGTTTAGTGACCGTTCGCGGTGAGCTGTATCAGTTTTCGGATATCGGCATGCGCATGCTCGAACCGCATGAGCTATTTGCCGCCCAAGGTTTCCCAGCTAATTACGTCATTGACCGAGACGCAACCGGGAAAGCAATTCCAAAATACAAACAGGTTGCACGCTGCGGAAACTCAGTTTGCCCACCTCTCGCAGAAGCACTGGTGCGCGCCAATTATCAACAGGAACAAATCAGGAGAGCAGCATGAAATTCAAAGCACGCTTATTTAAATTTTTAAATATTTTAGCAAATATTTTTTTGATAATTTTATTTTGTGCACTGATTTTTGGCATTGTCACCGATTGCCCAAACACAGCCGGGTATGTTTATTGTCCTATGGAGCAATAACATGTTTTCCGATATTGATAATGCGCAAGATAAACAAAATGATGTCTCTGGTCGTAAACAATCAGTGACAAATGCCCAGCTACATGGCTGTGCATTTAAGGGCTGGCAGTGCTTTCACTGCGGCGAAATATTTGAAACGGTCGGCGGTGCCCAAGATCATTTTGGCGCGAACCCTCAAGCCAAACCTGGCTGCATGATCAAAGTTGAACTTGGCGCTGAACGTGGGTTATTAATGGCTCTTCGTAAAGCAGAAGATGATCTGGCAAAAGCCTGGTTCAAAATTGGCAATGAATCATCTGAATCTGCAATAGCATATCAATCAATGGTTAGCAGACACCAAAATCAAATGCGGCAAGCTGAAGAGCTTGGATATAGTCGCGGCCTTGCAGATGGAGCGAAACAATTACCATGAGTGCCCTACTCTCAGAAGCAGAACTTAAAGCATGGAGTGGTTATGCCCAGCGCCAAAAGCTGGAGGCCTGGCTGCGCGAAAATAAAATTTCCTACACTTATGGCAAAGGCAACAAATTGATTACTACCGCTGCAGCTGTAAACCAGGCGCTCACCGGCGTTAAAACTGCCAACGAAGAGAAAGAAGGATTCTTTTAAGTGGGACGCGAGCGCAACAAAGAAAACCGCCGCCTTCCTCCGTATGTATACGCCCGGGCCGATCGCAATTGCTACATTTACCGGCCACATCTTGGCAAAGGGAAAATGGGCAAGCCCGTGCGATTGTGCTCGATGGAATCCCCTATATCCGATGTATGGCAAGCCTATGAATCGCTGCAGCAAAACGAGAACAACACGCTACGCTGGCTCTTAGACACCTACAACGCTTCCGATGCAAACAAAAAAAATGTAACCAGCGTACAAAGTCAACACGAAGGCTATCGCAATGCCATTGCCGAGGCCCTGGGCGCAAAAGGAACCAGGTTTGGTGACCTTACCCTGGATAGAATTAATCGCCTAATGATTCGTCGCTACCTCGATATTGCCATTTACAAAGTAAGCGCAAATCGCCAAATCCAATATTTAAAAGCCGCGTGGAATTGGGGGAGCCAACGCTATGCCCAAGTACCACAACAAAACCCTTGTGAGAAAGTAACTCTCAACAAAGAACATTCCCGGGTACGCTATGTAGAGGATTGGGAATATGCGCTGGTACAGGACATTATTTTACAAACAACGCGATCGCACTATTTGATAGTGATGATGGAGCTTGCATATCTATGCCGCCTACGCTGCTCTGAAGTGCGAAATTTGAAGCATTCGGATATTCTGGATGGGTGCATACGCATAGTGAGAGGAAAAGGTTCCCTGGGCGAACTGACACGCATATCACCACGCCTGGAAGCCGCTATAAATACTGCTAAGGCTATCTATCCAGCCGCGCAAGCACCCAACACAGGAATATACTTGCTGCACGATGCCAAAGGGTTAAAAGTCCAAAAGAATAGATTTGACAGTGCCTGGCAGCGGGTAATGGAAAAAGCGCTTAATTCGGGGATTGAAGTGGATGGGCAGCGGTTAAAACTGGAAGAAGCATTTAACTTTCACGACCTGAAAGCTAAAGGAGTTTCGGATCATACCGAACATCACAGCGGGCATAAAACAGAAAAAGCTCGCCAGATTTATATTAGGAAGCTGCAACAAGTAGATGCAACCAGGTAAGGCATATTTATTATGGAGAATTAGGCTGACCGTCCGATGCCAACTGCTCATTAATCAGCTTTTGTATGAGCTCAGTCAATGGCGTCAAATCAAGAGTAGTTTCTAACGATTTATCTACCTTTTTGAGTGCATCTACATAATCCGGACGATCTCTCTTCAATAAAGCTGGAAGCATAGTTGTTCCAGGCAAAAGACCGCCGATTCTCGCACAAATAACATAATAACAAATTGCCCTTGCTGTGCGCCCATTTCCATTAATGAATGGGTGTATATGATTCAAACGCCAGAGCACAAAAGCTCCCAGCACTAACGGATCTGAAGTACTCCATGCATAGTTAACATAGTTTATAAAATCATCCATTAAAGCAGGAACGCGATATGGCGCTGGAGGCGTATATTTATTTGCATCTTTCCCGACTTCAACCCCACAAGGCCTATACTCCCCAGCACTTATATGCAAACAGGCAATGGCATGAAAATTAAGAGCTTTCATTAATTGAGCGGAAAGGAAAGGCCTCTGTATATCTATAGAAGCCTTAATGATAGACAGCAAAAAATCATATTGCCTTGAGTTATTAGATATCTGCAGCTCTTCGTAAACAGGATGAGCCTCATCACCCGCAAGATCAATCAGTATCATCCGTGCACTCCTTTAATTTTAGTTAAATTTTTTACGATTCCTGAGATTCGAGAATTTGCCGAATTTTTTCTTTGGTAATATGCTCAGACTTCATAGTGCTAAAAACGTAGGAAATCTTTTGTTCATGCCGCTCTTTAGATGTAAGTGTTTTTTTGGCCGCCTTTTCCAATTTTTCCACAAATTCCTCATTCGATCCACCTTTAAGAAGATAAGAATGCATATATTTCTCCATTGATTGAAAGTTAAAAATTAATAAAAGCGTGTCATCTAGCTTATTAAAAGCCCCAATAGATACCTGAAGAGTAGATCATAAATGCAATTAGTCCATTAACTCACAAACATCCCTATAAACATTTTGTCGACAAATTGTCAACAAGGTATTGACAACATTAAAACATGTTAGTTTATAAATTTATATGGTCAATGTCTTACAAAACGATAATTTATTGAAATACCGCGAAAAGCTTTTATTTTCACCCAGAGTTTTCACCCGAGCAATAAAAAAGACCTAGCCATTACAGCTAAGTCTTTGATTTATATGGTGCACTCAGGTGGATTCGAACCACCGACCGCTCGGTTCGTAGCCGAGAGTGAAAAACATACATAACAATTACTTAGCTAGTTTTTTTTACACCCAACCATAACCGCAAAGCCGCATAGACGCTCATTATAAAATGTGTTTTTCACCCACCAAAAACTATCTTTCTTTAATTACCAACTGCAACGTGCGCTCATCGACACGGCCACCAGCAGTTGTAATCCGGCAAGCCAGGCTGGCAGGTGTGCCTACCGTACCCCCAGCTACAAACGAAGTAACAATACCACTTTCGTTGGTTTGATTGCTTAAAGTAACCCCACCTGATTCAGTAAAAACATAACTGCTAATCGTGTCGCTAGCCTCTGCAAGCCAGAGCGACCAATCAAATGAAAAATCCAGAGTTGACTGCGGATCTTTTATTGCACTCATGCGCCCCTGGCCATCTTTATAAATAGCGTCTGTCATTGGAACCCCTTAAATTTTTATGCAGCTATTCGAAGGATGCGAATATCAGCTTCGACTGAAAGTGTCCTGGCTTCCGGCTCAATGCGCATGGTGCGACCAGGTGACGAAACCACGGGTACACCGCCGGAATGAATAGCACTACCACCGAATACCCCACCGCCAGAGCTAACAAATACCTTGACCCGGCTAATTGCAGCTACACCTGCAGCGGCCATGCCACCAGAACCCGTATAACTGTAAATGCTCGGCCCAGTTAAGCTAGTGGCGGCAGAACCACCAGCAACCAGCCCGCCGCCGGATTGATAAACCTTTGTGCGCGTAACAGCAGATGAACCGCCAGCAGTTAACCCACCGGAAATAACCGGCACCCGGCTTCGCGATACAGCCGCTGCACCTGCAAATACAGCTCCACCAGCACCAACAGAGGACTTAGCCTTACTAACCGCAGAACTGCCGAACGCAGCCAGTCCGCCCGAGCCCGTATAGCTATAAGTATTTGTGCCAGCGCCTTTAAACGTGAATGCAATGGCACCCATATAGGCAAAGTTAGCTGTGGCTACATATCCCACCTGAATTATGCCGCTGGCAGGCGCGACATTCGAAAACGTAACATGCGGCGTTACGCTGCCGCTGGCAGGGTTTTCAGCACTAAAGGTTTCAACAGTATCGGAAGCCGTTCCAACTTCAAGAGTAACCTGCGTTACCCGGCCACCATCACCAAAGCCAACATTTCTGGATGCTGCAAAAACAATATCGTACAAACCATCAGGCAAGTTCTCGATGGCAATTGCACCACCAGAACCAGGTTCAACATAAAAGCTTTGGCTGCTGGCTTCGCTGGATATATGAGGCGGGAAAGTTAACCCGGAATTACCAGCAGCATTCGCACCACCTACAACCCGTATCAACCTAACGTCGCAGCCAGTAGACGATCCTTCCTTGGTGCTTACCCCAGTGGCTAACACAGTTCCAGCCGTAACAGCTTCAGCAACAAGTGGAAGTATTCCCGTCTCGCCACTCGCCAGGGACTTTCCCGACGTACCGAAACTAAGAACTACCGTTTCATCGACTACCCAAGCCATATCAATAACTCACAATTAGTCTAAGGTAATAACGGGGGTTACTTTGACCTGGTCTCCATTGTTCACAATGTTATAAGGGCCATCCGCAAAACGCTCGGCATGCGCAATACGACCCGAAGTTGCCCGAACCAAATAATACCCATACACGTTTTGGTTTTGACTGCCGGCCGAACTGGAAAAAGTTTGCTGCGCATAGTCGGCATGGCTTGGCGCCCCTTCAGTGACAGCCCAACTTGCACCAGTAAGTGTTAGCGCTGAATAGCCAGTGAAGTCTGCTTCAGTAAAATCAGAAGCAACACTTCCTTCGACCGGGGTGTAATTGTTTTTAAATAATTTCAACACCAGGTCTTGCGGTGCTGATTTATTTACATAGTAAGCCAGGGCATCACCCTCACCATTATTGGGAACTAAAAGCGTCATAAAAAAACTCCAAAAAAAATCCCGCACTTGGCGGGATAGGGTTAACAATATTTTTTAGCTAAATAAAAATTTACAATATTTACTAAGCCATTCTTCATACAGAGCTGGGAGATACTTTGCTCTATACATATGCACCGCATATCGCGCTGGCGCAACCAAATCAACTTCAGGCGTTAAACCCGGCTGCAGAATGGTTGAGTTGATGTGCTTTAAATACCGCAGCTCATCCCATGCCCATGACTCTTGGTCTCCTAAAAAGTCATTTAATCGTGTTGGCCACCATTCCAGCGCACCCTTATTGCGGGTTATAAATAGCGGCGAGCATTGCCAGCCATTGGTAAATTTTGCGCTATCAAAATCAAAATTTAATCCATTTAGATCATGCACAACATCCCAATCACACCAGCCTCTAAATTCAAAATTCGGGGCATCGAAAGGCTTAAATAATTGGTGCCAAAAAGGCTTTAAATCGCAAAGCTTATGCCCCCACTCGCGATCATGTAATGGCACCCCAAAAAGTTCCGCAATCCGTAAAGTCAAATCATAGGTGCGCAACCATAAAACGTTTGCAGGCAATTGACCTGGCGCCGGTTGATCACTATTAATAATCCACTGGATGCGCGACGATTTCCCGCATGACTCAATAAAATAATTTGCATACCAAGGCAATGGGCCAAACCAAGGCGCATACATGATGCAACTCATGAGATAAATGCAGATACGCCGCCTATCACCGGGTCGCCTGTTGGGGTCAATCCCATGGCGGTTAATTTTGCGTTAATTATTGCCGGGCAATCTAATGCAGTTTGTGCGTCTGCATCGACATAAGTAACCGTTTGCCCATCACTGACCTCCCTGGACGTATAAATATCATAGAGGATCTCATCACCATAGTTTGTATAACCATGTAGATGCCTACCGCCATACGATACATTGCAATTTTTGTAGAAAAA
Source organism: Pseudomonadota bacterium (assembly GCA_040389995.1). Taxonomy (GTDB): domain Bacteria; phylum Pseudomonadota; class Gammaproteobacteria; order Burkholderiales; family Methylophilaceae; genus Methylotenera. The sequence continues at coordinate 9,387 of JAZJZG010000050.1, forward strand.
ATCAGATTCCATGTATTCAAAAATGCGCTCGTTGATAGGATCTTCAGATCCAAATAATTTTGCTCCAGCAGTTTGTCCTAGAGTAGCAGATTTCTG
>JAZJZG010000051.1:0-4816 GCA_040389995.1 Pseudomonadota bacterium
CAACCGTACCGACACTCATACCTTCCAGGTCATAGGAGCGCTCTACACAGTCGGCGATATTCCAGCCGCCTTTAACCACCCACTGGTATGACGGAATGTAATTACGGACCAGGCTTAATATCATCATCACCACATGCTCAGAAACACTAATGCTATTGCTGTAGCTAACCTCAGCCACGGTAACGCCATGTCTAATAGCAGCCTGAAGGTCAATATGATCAGAGCCTATGCCGGCAGTAATCGCCAGTTTTAGTTTTTTTGCTTTGTTGAAGCGCTCTTCCGTCAGATAGGCAGGCCAGAAAGGCTGAGAAATAACAATATCCGTGTCTGCCAGTTCTTTTTCCAATCTGGAGTTAGGTCCATCTTTGTCAGCAGTCACTATCAATTTATGCCCTAGTGATTCGAGAAACTTGCGTAATCCAAGCTCACCCGTCACGCTACCTAATAATTGCCCAGGTTTGAAGTCAATAGCCTTAGGCGTGGGCAGAGTCTGTCCACCAGGGTAAGTTTTTATTACAGGAACGCCGTCACGTGCATAAGATTTTGGATAGCCAGTGACCGGGTCGTCATAGAGCACACAAAGTACTTTAGCCATTTCGGTCTCCTTTATTGAGTTGAATTTCAGGCAGTTTTTTCATGGCAAAGTACCAGTCCGCGACCAGGTACTCTTTACTTGCTACCCGTTGTTCAGCATCGTCCATCGTTATTGGTGCAGGAACAATCACATCCTGGCCAGCCACCCAATCGGCAGGGCATGCCACTTTATTGGCATCGGCTACTTGCAAGGCATCTACCACGCGCATGATTTCGTCGAAATTGCGGCCTACATTCATGGGGTAGTAAATCATTGCCCGCAACATACGTTTTGGGTCGATAAAGAATACACAGCGTACAGTCGATGTATTGCTACTAAATTCATGAATCATGCCGTAAAGCCGCGAAACTTTTTGGTCTAGGTCAGCAATGACTGGAAAGCTGATTTTGACGCCAAAATTGTCCTGAATGTTACGCGCCCAAGCAATGTGGCTATAAATGCTATCTACCGAACAACCAAGCAAAGCCACGTTTTTTTGTTTAAACTCAGCCTGTCGTTTAGCGAACGCTATAAACTCGGTAGTACAGACGGGCGTGAAATCCGCCGGGTGCGAAAATAGAATGACCCACTTATCTTTTTCCCATTCTGATAATCGGATGATTCCCTTAGTAGTTTGCGCCTCAAAATCCGGCACAGGGGCATTTAACTCTAGCCGGATTGGGGTATTCTCAATTGAAATGGTATTCATACCATACCTCCTTGCATGCCTGAGAGCCTTTGCGTCGAGGTAGTGCAACCACTGTGAACGTATGTGCGTTGCACAAAGCTCTGGTTAAGTTAGTACGACAATATTGCACCACGAAAGTTTACTTAAAACCTCTCTGATATTGCTCCACCGTTACCATCATTTTTCTAACTGAATATAGGCTTTAGGGAAAGTATCGAGTATTCCTCAACTTCAAAAGTGAGCACTGCCTTTGGTTGCAACTTAAGCGTAACCCATACGAAGACACCTAATAATTAGCGTGAGTTATTAAACCAGGCAACTCAATGATTCGTTGTCAGGTTAGCGTCAGCTTTACGCCATATGATGTAGTGCTAGCGAACCACTTCGCATAAGTTAAGTAAACCAATTCTGCTGATAGTCGTTTTAGTTTATTAAGTATTTCGTTTTAAGGAAAATATCATGAAAAAAGCTCAATTAGGATTAATAGGCTTATTACTCGGAATAAGCTTCTCAGCAAGTGTATTTGCACATGATTCAATAGGTTTTAGTTTGAACATTGGGCAGCCCTATTATTATGAACCACCAGCGGTATATTATTCACCACCGCCAGTAGTCTATTATCAACCCAGACCTGTTTACCGTGAGTACTACGGTGCTTATTACAATCCACGCGTTGTTCGCTATTATGATCATGATGACTGGCGGGAGCACCGTGAGCACGAATATCACCGCCATCACGAACATGATGACGATGATTAACCACTGCTAGAAACTCAGTGATTGAGCTTCTGGCGTTTAAGTGAGAAAATGTAGTTTAATCATGCATAAGGTCTATTATGATAAGAAATATACTGTTCTTAGTAATCACTGTTTTTGCTTTTATGGGTCAAGCGCACGCAGAAAAGCCAGATGAAATCTATAAAAGTTGTCGCCTAACCGGTTATTTCGACGGTGCTAAGGATAATCTTTATGCAGACCTCGCTGCGCGACTTTCAACTGCAAAAGGCATTAAAAAAGATGCCACATGTGATGCATCTTATGATGCAGGGTATACCGCTGGCGAGGCTGTGAAAAAGAACGCCAAGCTGAAAAGCGATGCAGATAAAAAAATTCAAAGTGAAGCGTCTGAATTCAAAAAGAGAATTCAAGATGCCATGCTGCATGCTGCTGGCCTAGTGTAATCAAAAAATATTTTAAAATTAGTGAATAGTACTTTTAGAGAAAATACAAAGAATAAAAATAGCGTTTCATTCTAAAGTGATGGCTTATGTGTTTATTTAATGAGGGTAGTTGTAATGAGATTGGGAAAATTATCGTTCTTGGTAGTATTGTTATTATCAGGTCAAGCTATGGCTGGCGACAGCACGGCTAAATCTGCGGTTGGTGGTGGCTTAGGCGCTGCGCTAGGCACTGCAGTAGGCGGCGTTGTAGGTGGAAGCACTGGTGAAGTACTTGGTGGTGCAGTCGGTGGTGGCGTTGGCGGTGCGGTAGCGACCAAAGGCAAAGGTCAGACTGGTGCCGTTATTGGTGGTGCTGCCGGCGGTGCTGGTGGTGCATATGTTGGCCGTCAAGTAAGTGGCAGCGGCACAGGTGCTGTTGTTGGTGCTGGTCTTGGTGGTGCCGGTGGTTCAGCCGTTGGTAAAGTGATTGCTACCCCTTCAGCCAAAGCCTCTAACAGATCAAGATATGATGGTGACCGCGAATATAAACGCGGTAAAAAACATCACAAACGTCATCGTCATGACGACGATGACGAGAATTAAATGCTTTTTTGCTATCCATGTAGATTTTCTTAGATAGAAACCTGTATCTAGCCTAAACTAACATCATAAGTTGCAGTTCTATGATGTTAGTTTAGCGAAAAAATGCCCATCCCTTATCAAAGAGATGGGCATTTACATTTCAAGGCTTAAATTAAATCAATTAATACAGATAGTTAATTTATTTACGTAAAAAATTATGTATACAATAATTGTATATTAGTGATTTTTTCCTTAATTCTTTATACTTTTAAATTCAAGTAATCGACTGTTTCCGGCTCAAAGCAGGCAGTCACTTTTGAGTTTGGGGCCTTGATATTTGAGATGTATCTAGCAAAAGTAAGTTCTTATCCCTTATTCTTATTAACCATTAAATTGTATTGATCAAGGGTAATTTGACCACTTTTTTCAACAGCTTCTTTATCATGTGGCAGTAGGCTTCCGTAAACCGTATCTAATCTTTTCCACTGAGCTAATCGTGGAGTCCTATTTCTGCCTGGTGTGTAAGGAGATTGTGATACTCTCTTATAAGTATGTATATATCTTGGGCAGTTAACCCAAATATCTGTTGGGTTTATTCGAATTAAAAATTCCGCTTCTGGGAATATTTGCAAGTCCGGCTGCTCATCCATCTTTGCAGTTCCTTGAACGCGTAATCTGCGGGGTGTTTCAAAATCGATAAACAATAACCCCACTTTCTCATTTTTTACTAAATTACCGATGGAAAGAAACATCCCATTTCCATCATAGTTAGGAAAAATAATCTCGTTATCTTTTACCTTTATAAATCCCTTCGGCCCGCCTTTATAGGAAACCGTGGGTTCACCTCTGGAATTTACAGTAGATAAGAAGAACATATCCCTTGTTGAAATAAACTCTATCTCCTCCTCGGTAAAAACATCATGGACAATCAGTTCTTCCTGTTTATCCGCAAGCGTTCTAGTCCCCAATTTACCCTGAATGACGCGGTGCTCAGGTAAGTAGAATTTGCTATTTTTCATACTGAAGTCCAACTTCATATTGGCTTGGCTTTTTGTCCGCAACCATGGCAAACAATTCATCAACCCGCCGCTTCTCTTTAGTATCCTGTGGGATCAGAAAAGCCAGGGCAACATAAATAAATACATTCGCTCCCAGCGCGACCGCGCCCGATGTTAACCCATAAGCCCATGGCAAGTTACCGTGATAAACAAGCTCCAAAATAACGGCAACGATAAAACCAATCGACATGCTGGCAATGGCGCCATATTTATTCCCACGTTTCCAAAAGATACCCAGAAACTGCGGCACGGCTAGCTGAATAATGCCCTGATAGGCAAGTACGCCTAATGTAAATAAAGACGGAAGCTCCAGACACGATAACCAAGAAGCCAGTATTGTCAGCAATAACATGCCGACTTTAGAGAAAATGATTAGTTGCTTCGTATTCAATTTGAAGTAATTGCCAATCAGGTCATTTGCAATTTGTGAACCAGTCGCCTGAATGTTGCCGTCTATATGCCCCATGGTGGCAGCCAGGAGTACTGCTCCTGCTAGACCTAATAAAACCAATCCGCCCACCTCTTGTGAAACGATAAACCAGACATCATTAGGGTTTTGACTCACCGATGGCAATGCCCCAGAAAGCATGCCAAAAATTAGCAACGAAGCGCAGAAAATAAGAGATAAAGGCACAGCTAAAGCAGCAGACTTTTTGAGACTTTTAACCCCATTAGCAGTGAAAAGCCTTACAAAAATATAAGGCCAACACCAACCGCCTAATGCACCAGTTAATACCAAACTAAATAAGTATAG
>JAZJZG010000052.1:0-16975 GCA_040389995.1 Pseudomonadota bacterium
ACAGCATCAGTGATGTCATTCCGACTCTGCTCAAAGGCAAGGCACAGATCGCCGCTGCAAATTTAACCATCACCCCAATCAGGCAACAGCTAGTCCAGTTTGCTAAGCCCTATCAAGAAACCCAGCAGCAACTTATCTATAATAACGATATCAATGACAAGCCTAAAGATCTAGCATCAATCTCTGATAAAAAAATCACCGTGCCTGTTGGGTCTAGTTTTGCTGAACGATTGAGTCAGTTGCAGGAAAAGCTACCTATTTTGCATTGGCAAGCACTAAAACAAACCAATCCAGAATTACTACTGGAAGATGTCGCAACAGGGATTTTAGACTTTACCGTAGCTGATAGCCACTTAGTCGCCTTGATGCAAAACTATAATCCTAATTTAGCAGTTGGCCTGCCGTTGGGTAAACCTGAAAACATCGCATGGGCACTACCTAAAAATGCCGACGCGCTGCTGGTCAAAAAAGTAAATGCTTTTTTTGAGCAGATTCAAAAAGATGGCACACTACGTAATCTAATTGATCGCTACTATGGCAGCAGTAAACGTCTCAACACTCAAGACATCACAAACTTTCTCAGGCTGACTGACACGCTACTACCTAAGTACACACATCTGTTTAAGCAAGCACAGGAAATCACAGGGCTGGACTGGCGTCTCTTGGCAGCGGTGAGCTATCGCGAATCACATTGGGATACATTTAACACCTCACCCACCAATGTGCGCGGCCTGATGATGCTGACCGAGAGCACCGCAGATTTAATGGGTGTCACGGATAGATTAGACCCTAAGCAAAGCATACCTGCAGGTGCAAAATATATACTCAAATTAAGAGATGCTATTTCAGAGAGTACTCCAGAACCAGACCGCACCTATTTTGCTTTAGCTGCCTACAACGTAGGCTATGCGCATATGGAAGATGCGCGTACCTTAGCAAAACGCTTAAAACTTAATCCCAATAGTTGGGCCGATGTTAAAAAGACGCTGGTCATGTTGACCGACCCGGCATATTACAGCACCGTTAAATATGGCTACGCAAGTGGTGGCGCGCCTGTGATTTTTGTAGAGTCTATCCGTAGCTATCAGCGTATTCTGGAACGTTACCAACCTAGCCATAATCCAGACGCAGATAGATATAAGATTGCACGTTTAGATTAGCTCAATTCAATTGCTGTCATTACGCGTATGCACGCAATAACAGCAAAGACCTTAGGTTTAAAAGCTTACTTAGTAACAGTCAGCTTTTCTAAGCCTTTCAAGTAAGGCCTTAATACTTCAGGTACGGTGACGCTACCATCCGCATTTTGGTAGTTTTCCAGCACTGCAACTAGCGTACGCCCTACCGCCAAGCCAGAGCCATTCAAGGTATGCACGAACTCCATTTTACCTTGCGCGTTTTTGAAGCGTGCTTGCAAACGACGCGCTTGAAACGCCTCGCAATTAGACACAGATGAAATTTCACGGTAAGTATTTTGGGCTGGCAGCCATACTTCTAAATCATAGGTTTTAGCCGCACCAAAACCCATATCACCGGTGCAAAGTGACACTACCCGATATGGCAAACCTAAGGCCTTCAAGATATTCTCGGCATGTCCAACCATTTCTTCTAGCGCTGCGTAGCTAGTATCAGGATGTACGATTTGCACCATCTCGACTTTATCAAACTGATGCTGACGTATCATGCCCTTGGTATCGCGTCCGTATGAGCCAGCCTCGGAACGGAAGCAAGGTGTATGCGCCGTGAGTTTAATCGGCAGGGACTCTAAAGGCACGATTTCGTCACGGACAGTGTTGGTGAGTGTGACTTCAGAAGTCGGAATCAAATACAACTTACTATCGTTATGAGCTAAAGAAAATAAATCTTCTTCAAATTTTGGCAACTGCCCGGTTCCTCGCAGAGTATCAGCATTCACCAAATACGGTGTATAGCACTCTTCATAGCCGTGTTGCCCAGTCTGCGTATCCAGCATAAATTGCGCCAAAGCCCTATGCAATTTAGCGATCTGTCCACGCATAAAAGTAAAACGTGTGCCTGAAAGCTTGATGCCTGTATCAAAATCCAGCCCTAATGGTGTACCCACGTCGGTGTGGTCTTTGACTTCGAAATCAAAACTGCGTGGCGTGCCCACTTTGCGCACTTCAACATTATCCACTTCAGACTTGCCGGCAGGCACGCTCTCATGCGACAAATTAGGTACGTTCAATAAAAGATTCTGCAAATCAGTTTTCAGCTCTAGCAATCGTACTTCATCCGCTTTTAGCTGGTCACCCAGACCGGCAACTTCAGCCAATATCGCACTGACATCTTCACCTTTAGACTTAGCAATGCCAATCTGCTTAGAGCTATTATTGCGCTTGGCTTGCAGTTCCTGTGTGCGTGTTTGTACGGCTTTACGTTCTTGCTCTAAGGCAGAGAATGTGGCCGCATCAAAATCAAAACCGCGTTTTTTTAACTGGCCGACCACGCCATCTAAATCGTTTCTTAATGCTTGAATATCTAACATAGGTTCTCTATTTCTTAGCTTTTTTATCTAGTTCACGTTTATCTAGGTCGCGCAAATGCGCTAATTTTTCCGTAATTTTACCTTCTAAGCCACGTGGCGTGGGCATATAAAATTGCGGCGCGGTTAAATCATCTGGAAAATAATCCACACCGGCAGCATAGGCCTCGGGCTCATTATGCGCATAGCGATATTCTTTACCATAATCCAAGGCTTTCATCAGTTTGGTGGGAGCGTTTCTCAGATGTAACGGTACAGGACGTGACTTATCTTGGGCGACAAACGCTTTAGCCTGATTATAAGCGTTGTAAGACGCATTACTTTTAGGTGCTACCGCCAAATAAATCACGGCATTAGCAAGCGCCAGCTCACCTTCTGGCGAACCTAAACGCTCATAGATCTGACAAGCTTCCAGTGCCATGCTTTGCGCACGCGGATCAGCCAAACCTATATCTTCAATCGCCATACGCACGATGCGCCGACCCATATATAGCGGATCTGCACCACCATCTATCATGCGTAAGAACCAATACAAAGCCGCATCTGGGTTAGAGCCGCGCACTGATTTATGCAAGGCAGAAATTTGGTCATAAAACGCTTCGCCTCCTTTATCAAAACGGCGCAGCTTGCTCGCCATGGTCGTTTGCAGGAACGCTTCGTCTATCTCGGTGACATTTGCGCCTTCTGCAGCGTTAAACAAGCTTTCTACAAAATTGAACAAGCGTCTGGCATCGCCATCTGCATACGCTAAGACTTGCTCACGCACTTCATCTGATACAGTGACATTTTCAGCGATCAATTGCTGGGCGCGATTCAATAAAAGCGATAATTCTGGTTCTGACAGTGCATTCAGCACAAACACTTGAGCACGGCTCAAAAGTGCACTATTCACCTCAAAAGAGGGGTTTTCAGTGGTAGCGCCAATAAATGTGATTAAGCCACTTTCGACAAATGGCAGAAACGCATCTTGCTGGCCTTTATTGAATCTGTGTACTTCATCGACAAATAATATGGTTTTGCGGCCATGCTGCTGTAAAGTGAGTTCGGCACGCTCTACTGCCTCACGAATATCTTTAATGCCTGATAGCACGGCAGAAATGGGAATAAACTCCGCGTCGGCGGTATTGGCAATCAGGCGCGCCAATGTAGTTTTACCCACGCCTGGCGGGCCCCACAGAATCATGGAAGGCAATTTTCCAGATTGAAAAGCTAAGCGCAACGGCTTACTTGGGCCCAACAGGTGTGACTGTCCTACGACCTCATCTAAGGTTTTAGGGCGTAATCGCTCGGCGAGCGGCGCTTGTGGACTGACAGCTTGAAACAAACTATTCAAAATGGCTCTATTTCTCTCTAAGTCGCTTACGCACTTTTAATTATGGGCATAGCAATTAATCACTAACTAATCATCAATTAATTACTCTCCAACTACATCAACACCTTTAGGTACTTTAAATAAAAATAATTTATCTGCAAGCATGGGATTAAGTACAACCTTACTAAAAATAATTTGTGTTTGATGCCCGAAACTATCCACCAAATCCATTTCCTGCAATACATTGTCTTTAAAGGCCAAAGAAATTTTCTCAAAACCGGTTTCTTTATCTTTTGGATTGGCGCTTACCCAATCTAGATTATCTTTCTGGACCATATTCACCAATTTGAAATTTTTATCCAAGCTGTCACCGCCAGCTAACAGCGCTGCCGGACTTGAGCCTAAGGCCTTACTCAACGCACGTACAGTTACCTGTGCCAACTCAGTGTCGTAGAGCCACACTTGATTGCCGTCACTAATGATCTGCTGCTCATAAGGTTTGTTGTAATCCCAGCGAAATTTGTTCGGTCGCTTTAACTGCATTTCGCCATACACTTCCTGTATTTTTCGGCCTTGTCTATCAGTCACCACTTGGTAAAAATCAGCACGCATAGCATGCGTTTTATCGTAGAAGTTTTTAAGGCTGGAAATACCATCGGCTTTAACCATTAAAGGCATCAGCACCAGTGGCAGCGTTAGCAGGTAAGCCACTACTGCGGTTTTAAGTTTACTCATTCAATTCCTTGTGATTTAACATCAAATTTAATAGCATGAAGTTTGGCACATTAAACTTCATGATGCGGCGCCAGCACTTCACGGTTGCCATTACTTTGCATGGCCGACACTAGGCCTGCCCGCTCCATATCTTCTATCAAACGTGCAGCACGGTTATAGCCTATACGCAACTGGCGTTGTACCGCTGAAATACTGGCACGGCGGGTTTTTAGCACGATACCGACGGCTTCATCATAGAGCGGGTCAACTTCAGAACCACTAGCACTTGAACCACCGCCCGCTATAAAGTCACCACCGCCTTCTTCGGCTTCATTACTCAAAATACCTTCAATATAGTTAGGTTCACCTTGGGCTTTTAAGTAATCCACTACTTTATGCACCTCTTGGTCAGATACAAATGCACCATGAATACGCACCGGGTAACCAGTGCCTGGCGGCATATACAACATGTCACCTTGACCTAACAACGCTTCAGCGCCCATTTGGTCTAATATCGTACGAGAATCAATCTTGCTCGATACCTGAAAAGAAACGCGAGTAGGAATATTGGCCTTGATAAGGCCAGTAATCACGTCTACTGACGGACGTTGTGTCGCCAGTACCAAATGTATACCTGATGCACGGGCTTTTTGCGCCAAACGGGCGATTAACTCTTCCACTTTTTTGCCTACTACCATCATCAAATCTGCCAACTCATCAATCACTACAACAATCATCGGCATTTCCATCAATGGTTCTGGTTCATCTGGCGTTAAGCTAAATGGGTGCGGTATTTTTTCACCGGCTTTTTCAGCCTCCCTAATTTTTTGGTTATAACCCGCTAAGTTACGCACGCCTAACATAGACATCAATTTATAGCGGCGCTCCATCTCCGCCACACACCAATTTAGCGCATTTGCCGCTTGGCGCATATCTGTGACGACTGGTGCCAGCAAATGCGGAATGCCTTCATACACTGAAAGCTCCAGCATTTTCGGGTCTATCAAAATCATGCGTACCTGACTGGCATCTGCTTTATAAAGCAAGCTTAAAATCAGCGCATTGATAGCGACGGACTTACCAGAACCGGTAGTACCTGCAACCAGCACATGCGGCATTTTGGCTAAATCTGCCACCGCTGGCTTGCCGGCAATGTCTTTGCCCAGACAGATCGCAAGTGGCGAATGCACATCTGCATAAGCTTGGCTGCCCATGATTTCAGATAGATACACAATCTGCCGCCTAGGATTAGGAATCTCCAAACCCATGCAGGTTTTGCCAGGAATCGTTTCAACGACACGCACGCTGACCACGGATAAGGCACGCGCCAAATCTTTCACCAGATTAGTCACCTGACTACCTTTAACACCAGCAGACGGCTCCAACTCGTAGCGAGTAATCACCGGGCCGGGCAACGCCGTCAACACTTTCACTTCAATGCCAAAATCCATTAACTTTCGTTCAATGAGCCGCGAAGTAAAGTCCAGTGTTTCCGCAGATTGCAAGGGCACCGTACCTGATGGTTCGTCTAGCAAATGTAGTGGCGGCAACGGCGTATCCGGCAGCGCTTCAAACAACGGCGCCTGTTTCTCTTTTTGCACACGTACACTTTGGGCAATTTCCAACGTCGGTGTTTCAATCATGACCGGCTCACGATTTTCTACCCGCTTACGCTCGCTATGCACATATTCAGCACGTTCCGACTCTACGACTTTGCCGGCTTTTCTATCTTGCCAATCTTGCCATTTAAACTTGATGAACTCATAGCTGGCAATCAAACCTGCGCCGAATTTTTCGGTAAGCATAATCCACGACCAGCCAGTGAACAGGCTGAAACCCACGACAAACATCGATAGCAACAGCATACTAGAGCCAGTGTAGCCAAACATGCTGCGTAACAGACCATCGATTGAGGTGCCCAACATACCACCAGGCACTAATGGCAATAAGGCTGGCAAACTAATCAGATGCCCGGCTTCTAAAGCGCAAGAGGCCGACAGCAGAAAAACAAAGCCAATAAAATTAAACAACAGAAATGGCTTCTCACTTAAATTCACCGCTTCTAGTTTTAAATACACCAGCCACATGGCATAAAAAGCCAGCACCACCCACCACCATGCTGAAAAACCAAATAAATACAGCAGGATGTCAGACATTACTGCACCTACACTACCGCCACTGTTATGAATCGCAGCATTATCAGCCGCCATGTGTGACCACGAGGGATCTTCCCTATGATAAGTAAACAGGATGATGGTTAAATAAAGCCCAACCAGCACTAATGCCAGCCACCATGCTTCTTTTAATAACGTGGCACTAATGGCGTGCGACTTGGTTACTTCGGCTTCACGGCGTGCATTTACCGGGGTTGATTTTTTGAAAAACAAGATAGTAAAACCCTACGATTTATCATTAAATTTAATTATAGCAGTATCAAAGTGGCTAGGTAGCTAATACAATGTCAATCTACTTTTAATCACATTTATACATAGGGGTTCATCATGGATATTGGTATTAAAGAACAAGATAGAAAGGGTATTGCGCAAGGCTTATCACATCTTTTAGCTGATACTTACACGCTTTACCTCAAAACCCACTACTTTCACTGGAACGTGACTGGTCCAATGTTCAATACGCTACATTTAATGTTTGAAGGTCAATACACCGAACTCGCATTGGCAGTAGACCTAGTTGCTGAGCGTATTCGTTCATTAGATATTTACGCTCCCGGTACTTACCGCGACTTTGTAAAATTGTCATCCATCAAAGAGTCTGAGTCCGTGCCTAAAGCACAAGACATGATTGCAGAATTAGTCGCTGGCCATGAAGCGGTGTGTCGCACGGCACGTAGCGTATTCCCCGCGGCCGAAGCAGCGGCCGATGAAGCGACCAAAGATTTACTGACACAACGTTTACAGCTGCATGAAAAAACTGGCTGGATGTTACGCAGCTTACTTGAGAAATAATTAAATAAGCCTGATAAACAAATACGTTCAGCTACAAGCTAATCTAGCCGAGCACTTGTAAAACCCAACAATCGCACCACCTTATCTCAATATTAGATTTTATTAAAGGCTTTAATCATGGCAACACGTCACGCCCATTTACTTATTCTAGGCTCAGGTCCGGCTGGCTATTCAGCAGCGGTATATGCCGCTCGCGCAAACCTTAATCCAGTACTTATTACCGGCATCGCCCAAGGCGGTCAATTGATGACCACCACGGATGTTGATAACTGGCCAGCAGATGCAGACGGCGTGCAAGGCCCAGAATTGATGGAGCGCTTTCAAAAACACGCAGAACGCTTTAACACTGAAATGATTTTTGACCATATTCACACGACGCATTTAGCCGAAAAACCAATTCGGCTTGTAGGTGACAGTGGCGAATACACTTGTGATGCGCTGATTATTGCCACAGGTGCTTCTGCTAAATATCTGGGCATTCCAAGTGAAGAGAAATTCTCTGGAAAAGGTGTTTCTGCTTGCGCCACCTGTGACGGCTTCTTCTATCGTAATCAAGAGGTTGCAGTGGTTGGCGGCGGCAATACCGCAGTCGAAGAAGCGCTTTATTTAGCTAATATCGCCAGTAAAGTCACACTAGTACATCGCCGTGATAAATTCAAAGCCGAAGCGATTCTGGTGGATAAGCTTAATGCGCGCGTGGCTGAAGGTAAAATCGTTTTAGAAACCTTTCAAACGCTGGATGAAATACTGGGTGATGACGGCGGCGTAACTGGCATGCGTCTTAAACATGCAACGAATGGCACGACTAAAGAAATTCCATTGATGGGCGTATTTATTGCCATTGGCCACAAACCCAACACGGATATTTTTGCCGGTCAACTCGAAATGGAAGGCGGTTATATCGTCACGCAATCTGGCCGCGGCGGTAATTTTACGGCAACTAGCGTCCCTGGTGTGTTTGCTGCGGGCGATGTGCAAGACCACATTTACCGTCAAGCCGTGACTAGCGCAGGTACTGGTTGTATGGCTGCGCTGGATGCTGAACGTTATTTAGACAAGTAATATCTAATAAAAATAGATACCTAGAGAATGCTGCAGTGGCGCGAAAACGAATTGAGCAGGATGTTGATCAAACTATCAGCTTACCAGCTGATGATTTGAGCCTGTTCCGCGAGGCGGTGAAAGATGCCCGACCTTTCATCGCGCCACTTGTACATTCATATAAAGTAAAACCAAAACCTATTCCCAAGCAGTTCATTCGTGATGAACAGCAAGCACTTGCTGATTCATTATCAGACCACTTTATTCCGGCACATGAACTGGAAACAGGTGAAGAACTGCTGTACTTGCGCGACGGCCACTCGCCTGATATTTTAAGTAAACTACGCCGTGGCCATTGGGTAATACAAGCCTCGATTGACTTGCATGGGTTATTCAGTGACGAAGCGCGGCTTTATGTGTCAACATTTATCAGTGACTGTAAAAAGAATGGCATACGCTGTGTGCGTATAGTACACGGCAAAGGATTAGGTTCGCGTAATCGCGAACCTGTGCTTAAGCATAAACTACGCGGCTGGTTGATGCAAAAAGATGAAGTAATCGCCTACGCTGAAGCCAAAAAACAGGATGGTGGCAGCGGCGCGGTGATAGTGTTACTTAAAGCTTGATTAGTAGGCGAGTATTTTAAATCTACAAACCTAACTCGCTCAAACCAGCATGGTCATCTGGCCTGCGACCTAAAGGCCAAAAGAACTTGCGCTCGCTTTCCTTAATGGCCAAATCGTTAATGCTGGCATAACGCAATTCCATCAAGCCATTCGCATCGAACTGCCAGTTTTCATTGCCGTAAGACCGGAACCAATTGCCAGTGTCATCGTGCCATTCATAAGCAAAACGCACGGCAATACGGTTTTCTGTGTACGCCCATAACTCTTTAATCAGACGATAATCAAGCTCTTTAGCCCATTTACGCGTTAAGAACGCTACGATTTCTGCACGCCCGCGTGGAAACTCCGCACGATTGCGCCACTGGCTATCTTGCGTATAGACCATAGACACACGTTGTGGATCACGGCTATTCCAGCCATCTTCAGCCAAGCGGACTTTTTGGTTAGCAGTTTCATGGGTAAAAGGTGGTACTGATGCACGCACGTCGGTTGTCATTATTTCCTCCTAAAGCATTCAATATTACTTAGTCGAGATTATTCACCTAAAAAGCCACCACTTTGATGCGCCCACAATGAAGCATACAGACCACCAGCCCTGAGTAGCGTTTTATGATCGCCTGCTTCGATAATATTACCTTCATCCAATACGATCAACCTATCCATTGCCGCAATGGTGGATAACCGATGGGCGATTGCCACCACGGTTTTGCCTTGCATCAAATTATACAGGCTAGCCTGTATGGCTTGCTCCACTTCAGAATCCAACGCGCTCGTCGCTTCATCCAGCAACAATATCGGCGCATCTTTTAACATCACGCGGGCAATGGCAATGCGTTGACGCTGCCCGCCAGACAACTTCACACCGCGCTCACCTACATGAGCATCGTAACCGGTACGACCTTTTGCATCGACCAGCCCTAAAATAAAATCATGTGCCTCTGCCCGCTTGGCAGCCACAATCATCGCTTCATCGGTGGCATACGGCCGGCCGTATAAAATATTTTCACGCACGCTTCTATGCAGCAATGATGTATCTTGTGTAACCATGCCTATATGTTCACGCAGGCTGTTTTGCGTCACGGCATTAATGTTTTGACCATCAATCAAAATCTGCCCGGCTTCAACCTCATAAAAACGTAACAGCAAATTCACGATAGTCGATTTACCTGCACCAGAGCGCCCTACCAGGCCAACCTTTTCACCCGGCTTGATGTGTAAATTCAGCGATTTCAGTATGCGTTTTTGGCCACCATAGTTAAAATCAACCGCATCAAATTGCACTTCACCCTGCTGTACTTTTAATGGCTTGGCATCCATCGCATCGCTGATTTTATTATGTGTAGTGAGCGTATTGATGCCGTCTTGCACCGTACCTATCTGCTCATAAAGCGAAGTCATTTCCCACATGACCCAATGCGAAATACCATTTAAACGTAAGGACATCGCGGTAGCGGCCGCCACACCGCCTACAGTCACTTCACCCTTGCTCCAAAGCCATAACGCGGTGATGCCTGTAGCAATGATCAACATCATATTGAGCATGTGATTAACCACCTCCACCTGCGTCACCAAGCGCATCTGGCTATTCACGCTACCTAAAAACTCATGCATGGCAGACCTCGCGTAACCAGCTTCACGGCCAGCGTGGGAGAATAATTTAACCGTACTGATATTGGTGTAGGCATCCGTGATACGGCCTGTCATCATCGAGCGCGCATCAGCCTGATGCTGCGAAACCTTGCTAAGTTTTGGTACAAAGTAACTCATAGATGCAAGATAGGCCGCCACCCAAACCAAAAATGGCAGTGTAATCAATGGGTTAAAATATCCAACTATGGTCACCATAGTGCCAAAGTAAATCAGCACATATACTAGAATATCCGCCACGATAAACCACACATCACGCACAGCCAATGCGGTTTGCATAACCTTTGCCGCGACTCTGCCGGCAAATTCATCCTGGTAAAAGCTCATACTTTGGTTAAGCATCAATCTATGAAAATTCCAGCGTAAACGCATAGGGAAGTTTCCGGCCAATGTTTGATGCTTGAACAAGGTTTGCATCAAAATAAATGTCACACTGGCAATCAGTGCGATTGATAAGGCAATGAGATGGTTGCCCTCACGTACCCATAATTCTGCAGGTGGAATAAGTGCTAACCAATCCACCACCTTGCCCATCATGGCAAATAACAGCGCTTCAAAAGCACCGGTCAAGCCGGTAAATACGGTCATGCCCAACAAATACGGGCGCATGCCCTGCGAGCTTGCCCACAAAAATCGCCACAGCGACTTAGGTGGCGGGGTAATTTCATTTGCGGGAAATGGATTTAGGAGATTTTCAAACCAACGTAACATAGCGGCTTAATTTACCGTTCAACTCTTTTAAAAATCTGTATTACAACATTAAGCATGCTCATGCAGCTTTAAGTTTTACTATCAAGCAAACGGCTTCCGCAGCAATGCCTTCACCTCTGCCAGTAAAGCCTAAACGCTCAGTCGTGGTTGCTTTCACATTGATCGCATCTATCGTCACGGCACAATCTGCAGCAATATTCGCACGCATTTGCTCAGTATGTGGCGATAATTTTGGCAACTCACAAATCACCGTACAATCTATATTATTGACCACATAATCACGCGTTTTAAGCAAAGCGATCACATGACGCAATAACGCGCGCGAATCTATCCCTTGGTAGCGCATATCTGTAGGCGGAAAGTGCTTACCAATATCACCCAGTGCCGCCGCGCCAAGTAGGGCGTCGCAAATAGCATGTAGCAATACGTCTGCGTCCGAATGGCCTGCCAAGCCTTTTTCAAAGGGTATATCTACCCCACCGATGATGCATTTTCGCCCTGTCACCAGTTGGTGTACGTCATAACCCTGACCGATTCGTATCATTCTTTGCTCACTTAATTGATGGATTGATGTAGCGACACAACGCTAGGCACTTAACAGTGCTGAGAGCACCGCTAAATCTTGCGGATATGTCACCTTTAAATTTCGCAACTCCCCAGTCACAAGCTTCGGTTTCAAGCCTAAGGCCTCTATGGCCTCTGCCTCATCTGTAGGATTACCATTAAAATCAGTTAGTGCTTTTTTAAGTACCGCGTAGCGAAACATTTGTGGCGTTTGTGCCTGCCATAAATCATTGCGAGGTACGGTAGCTGAGACATGCCGCGTGTCATCTGCACGCTTCAAGGTGTCAGCAAGCGGCAATGCCAGCAATCCTCCTACCGTATCGTCTTCAAGCGTACTCAATAACTGATTCAGTAGTAAATTGCTTAAGCCAGGACGTGCTGCGTCGTGTACCAACACCCAGTCATCCTCTTTAACTTGGCTAGCAATCGCATTTAAACCATTCAACACAGTCGCTGCCCTGGATTCGCCACCACAATGATGCACTTGCATTTTGCTACTTACATGCGGATGCGTGTTGTGCCAATGTGCGTCTGCTTGATTGAGGATTATGTGTATGCTATTGATTCTGGTTGATAACTCAAATACTTGAATCACATGCTGAATCAAAGGCTTACCATGTAAACTCAGGTATTGTTTAGGTAACTCGGTACCCATGCGGCTGCCGCTACCAGCCGCGGGGATGATGACATGAAAACGCGCCATATTAAAAAATCGGGAATATTGAAAGCATACCCGGATTTTAACATAGCGCGTTGCGTTGCTACTTAAGCAAATTTGATCTAATGCTTAGTGGAAATCAAATTAACTTACATTAAGTTTTCTAGCAGGGCTGGACCAAACACCTCTTTATGCAATTTATTTTTAGGTACTCCTGCATCCAGCAATATTTTGCCTTGTTTTTTCATAAAGCCAGTAGGGCCACATAAATATACATTCGTCTCTTGCAAATTCCATGCTGGTAAATGAGCAAACTGCACCTCACCTTTTAAAGCATAATCGGGAAGGCTCGCGGACGTATCAATAGCCTCATAAAAACTAACCACCTTTAAATTAGGCATGTGTTTAATCGCGAAATCTAAATCAGTGGTGTGTGAATGGTGAGATTCTGATCTTGCCGCATGCACAAATATCACCTCATGTTGCGGACGGCTTTTCGCCAGCTGATTTAAAGTGGAAATCATAGGCGTGATACCCACCCCTGCAGAAATCAGCACGATAGCATTAGTTGACGTCATATCCGGCGTGAAGTCTCCGAATGGCTGACTAACCTGCAGCCTATCATTCAGCTTGACATTATCGTGTATCCAGTTAGAAACTTGACCAGATGGCGACTCACCTGCCGCATCTTCACGTTTCACTGAGATTCTATAATAAGGTTGATCCGGCGCATCGGACATGCTGTATTGGCGTAACTGACGCGTACCATCTGCGAAATTTACCGCCACACTGATGTACTGGCCAGGTTGAAAAGGTGACAACGGCTTACCATTGGCAGCGGTTAATGTGTATGACTTTATATTCTCACTTTGCTGAGTTATTTGCGTCACAGTCACCTCTCTAAGCTCACCCTCTTTCACGCCTGCTGCAGAGTAAAGTCTTTGCTCTTCTGCGATTAAGGCATCGGCTAACATTCCATAGGCTTCGGCCCAGGCATCGAGCAAAGGCTCTGTAGCAGCTTCACCTAAAGTTTCTTTGATGGCACCGAGCAAGAAATGGCCGACAATGGGATAGTGTTTAGCGCTAATACCAAGAGAAGCATGTTTATGCACAATACGACTGACTACTGGAGCCAATACGGTTAGATCATCAATATTTGCCGCATAAGCAAATACTGCGGCCGCGAGTGATTGCTGCTGCACGCCTTGCGCCTGATTACCCATATTGAACAGGTTTTTCAGCTCAGGATGTGCGGAAAACATATTCTTATAAAAAGTACTCGTGATTGCTAATCCATGTTCACGTAATACTGGCACACTAGCTTGAATATAGGGTCTTGCTGCTTCTGATAACATTACACTCTCCATAATATGCATATAAAATGCATGTTTTAACGCTTTAAAATAGCGGGATAACCCGCTTTGGTGGCAACTACTTAATCTTTATTGCTCGGTGTCCAATTGATAAACACCCAAACTCTCATTGAATTACTCTGCTGATTCTTTAGCTGACGATTCTTTAGCAAAGAATCTTAAAAACTCGCCATGCATGGCAGATACCTGCTCACCAGTATTACCGCCGATGATATCTGCCAGTGTAAATCCATCTAAAGTCGCATAAAATGCGGCCAGACCTTTGTTCAACGCGTTTCTAAGCCCACAAGCCATACTTAATCTACAGCCTAATTGCTCGCATTCAATGAGCTCCTTACGACCTTCCAGCACACTTACCACTCGCCCAATTTTTATTAACTCAGGCGCCACAGCTAGGCGCAGACCACCAGACCTGCCGCGGACGGCGATGATCCAGCCCTCCTTAGCCAACTGACCGGCCACCTTAACCAAATGGTTACGTGGAATATTAAATTGTGTCGACACCTCTGCTACCGTCACAACGGGAAGCTCACGTTTCTCGCTCGCAAGGTACATGAGAAGCCGCAAACCCATATCAGTATGTCGTGTTAGATACATAAGTTTGCACAGTCTAATATAATATGCATATTATATGCAACAATTATATTAATTAATATAAATAGTAAAAATAAAGTCTGTCAGAGTGCCATTAAAACCATTTCCAACAACATTAAAGCGCGCTCAGTGAGCGGCAGGAACATCAGACAGATTTACTTATGAAAGAGAAAGTGTCCGATTGATGTGTTTGCTTTTATATTCGGGAAGTCTTATAAAATGCAGTATCACTAAGTGTATTGACTAAATAATCGAACACTATTCTGACCCGCTCTGCTACGGGGCCACGTTGCGGGCGATAGACATAAATACCCCATGGTGTAGGTGCTTGGTCTTGCAATACAGCAACCAACTTACCATTATCAATATACTCCTCGCATAAAAAGTCCCCGAGTTGCCCGTAGCCTATGCCAGCAAGCACAGCCGCCAATTCAGCTTCAGGATCATCGGTGATAAATGCAGGTGCAGTACGGAAATAATCTGCTGCATTTGCAAAAGTCCAAGGCCACATTCTGCCCGTGTTCTGGTCAACCAATCCTGTATAGGGCATTTTGCTTAGATCATCTACGGTCTGCGGCGTTCCGGTTTTTTCGATGAGCTCTGGCGCCCCGACGATATGAAACTTAACTTCATTGACCCGTCTGGCAACATTTCTATTGTTGTTAAAAAACCCGATGCGCACGCCGATATCCATTTGGTCAGTCACTACATTATCGATCAAATCAGAGAATCTTAAATCCAACTGAATGCCTGGGTGTTCCTTTAAAAAGTCAGTGAGTGCAGGTAATAAATATCGGCGACCTAATATACTCGACATGGTGATTTTTACTAAGCCCTCAATACATTGCGGATCGGGGCTTTTATGCGGTCTTAACAGCGCATCGACTTGGTCAATCACACCTTCACTTTTTAGCGCCATCTGTTTACCAAATTCGGTAATCATCGTGTTGCGTGTGCTTCTGTAAAACAATGGCTCACCTAATAATTCTTCCAGCTCTTTAATCGCGCGAGTCACCGACTGTGGAGAGATGCCTAGCCGTACTGAAGCTTCTTTAAAGTTTGAGGACTCTGCAACCACCTTAAATATACGCAAGATTTCTAGTTTATTTTGCATCTTTATTTAACTCAAAATATGGAATTATTAATTCCATATTATTCTATATTCTGATAGTTAGCGCTGCTACATAATATTGTTATTCAGTAATATTTAGATGGCAAGGTGGTTGACTGGCTGGAGAAAGTCAGTGATGAACAATACCTAGCTCGGCCAAAGTAATGGTAATAGCCTATGCTTTTTATTCAAAAGTTCTAGTTCTTTCTGTCAACTTAACTTACCCAGATAAATTATAGGGAATCAATTCAAGCTAAACCAATCAACTTAAGTAGGTATTAATAATTAATTAGGAGAAATAGATGAGTAAAGCGATTAGCTATGCAGCATATTCTGCCAAAGAACCATTAGCTACATTTAAGTTCGAGCGCCGTGAAGTAGGCCCTAAAGATGTGCAAATTGAGATTCTATTTTGCGGCGTATGCCATTCAGACTTACATACGGCCCGTAATGAATGGCAAAACTCTGTTTACCCGGTAGTGCCCGGGCATGAGATTGTCGGGCGCGTGATGAATGTAGGCGCCGAAGTAAAAAGCTTTAAAATTGGTGACTTAGCCGGAGTCGGCTGTCTAGTAGATTCATGTGGCGTGTGTGCAGATTGTGCAGATGGACTGGAACAGTATTGCGACCAAGAGGTCTTTACCTACAATAGCCCGGATAAGCATACGGGCAAAATGACTTATGGTGGTTATTCAAGCCAGATAGTCGTCGATCAACACTTTGTACTGCATATTTCAGAGAAGCTAGATTTAGCTGCAGTAGCGCCTTTGTTGTGTGCCGGCATTACCACCTATTCACCGTTAAGGCATTGGAAGGTTGGCACAGGGAGTAAAGTAGGTGTTGTCGGCTTAGGTGGCCTTGGTCATATGGCAGTAAAGTTAGCTCATGCCATGGGCGCGCATGTGGTGCTATTCACCACTTCAACTAACAAAATAGAAGATGCTAAACGACTAGGCGCGGATGAAGTCGTTATTTCTAAAAATCCAGACGAGATGAAAGCACACATTAAAAGCTTTGATTTCATTCTTAATACAGTCGCAGCAGCCCATAATCTGGATGTGTTTACGGAATTATTAAAACGTGACGGCACTATGTGTTTGAATGGTGTTCCAGAGCACGCTCATCCTTCACCCAATATTGGTAACTTAATCTTTA
>JAZJZG010000052.1:16985-21074 GCA_040389995.1 Pseudomonadota bacterium
CGCAGGCAGATTGCAGGCTCGTTGATTGGTGGCATTAAAGAAACCCAGGAAATGCTAGATTTCTGTGCCGAGCATAATATTACGTCAGATATAGAGCTAATCGCGATGCAGGACATTGATAAGGCTTACGAGCGTATGCTTAAAGGTGATGTGAAATATCGTTTTGTGATCGATATGGCAACTCTTAAAAACTAGTTATTTTATCCTTAGCCCATAGTGTGTTTTGAATACACTATGGGCTAGCATTTTAGATGTTTATAGATTGCTGGAGTACCTACTAAACTGGCGTTTTAAACATCTGCTCAACGTCGAAAAAATCGACATAGGCAGAATGACATCAATCCTAAGCAGTTGAATTCAAGGCCTAAAGCAGTCAATCATTCAATTACATTGAACCAATAATTTGCAGCGCTTGTGTCAGTTTGTTTTGATTGCCTATATACGACAAATCTAGTTTTATAAACGCTACAATTCTTCTTCGTAATATCGAGTAAGCTTCTTCAAAGGCAGCATCAATCTCAGCATTTGTACCAGTCGCTTTTGCCGGATCTTCCACTCCCCAGTGCGCCCTAACAACTTTACCCAAATACGCAGGACATGTTTCGCCAGCAGCATTGCCACATACCGTAATGACTATATCAGGTGTTACAGCTAAGTTATCCCAAGACTTGCTGTGATAACCTGCGGTTGATATGCCCTCACGCTTGAGTAAAGCTATTGAGCGTGGGTGCACCTCGCCAGTAGGTTTACTCCCAGCACTCATTGCTCGCATGCCTGCAGGTGCTAATGCATTAAATGTAGCTTCGGCTAGGATAGAACGACATGAATTGCCAGTACATAGAAATAAAATGTTCATTACTTACTCTCACATGTTAATCAGTTTCGTACCAACTTTTACTACGATTGACGATAGATACCACAGATAACATCACCGGCACCTCAATCAACACACCAACAACCGTAGCAAGGGCAGCACCTGAGTTAAAGCCAAATAAGGCGATTGCAGTAGCGACAGCCAACTCAAAAAAGTTAGATGCGCCAATTAAAGCTGAAGGCCCTGCCACGCAATGAGCGACCTTAAGTTTCTTATTCAACCAATAAGCCAGCATAGAATTGAAATACACCTGAATCGTGATAGGAATTGCCAACAAACCGATAATAATAGGCTGAGCCAGGATTTGCTGGCCTTGAAAGGCAAATAACAAAACTAATGTAATGAGCAATGCGGATAGCGAGATCGGGTGTAAACGTTTAAGCGTTGCATTTAAAGCATATTGACCATTGCTTAGTAATAACTTGCGTAATATCTGGCTAATGACTACTGGTACGAATATAAACAACAATACAGAGATAAATAGCGTATTCCATGGCACTGTAATGCTTGATAAACCCAACAACAAAGCTACAAGCGGTGCAAAGGCAAACAGCATAATGGCATCATTGATTGCAACTTGAGAAAGCGTAAACTTAGGCTCACCACCGCATAAGCCACTCCACACAAATACCATCGCTGTACAGGGTGCTGCTGCCAATAAAATCAGCCCTGCTATGTAGCTATCGATTTGTTCCACTGGCAGTAAACCAGTAAATAGATGGCGTATGAATATCCAAGCCAATAGTGCCATGGAGAACGGTTTAACTAGCCAATTGATAAACAGCGTTACGCCTATGCCTTTACTATGCGTGAGCACTTCTTTCATCGCGCTAAAGTCAATCTTAAGCAGCATCGGGATAATCATCAGCCATATCAATACGGCTACAGGCAAATTCACTTCAGCAATCTTTAAGCTACCAACCGCTTGAAAGAAGTCGGGTAATAGTTTGCCTAGTGCGATACCTACAGCTATACAACCCAATACCCACCAGGTAAGGTTGCGTTCAAAACTGCCAATTGCGGGTCTAACCGTTTGTAAATCATTTGAGATAGCTACTTCACTCATACTCTTATTCACAATCACTATTTCCTCTCTTTAGGGTTACAGGCTGACGATAGGCCACAATCATTCACACCTGCACAACAATTCTCAGTGAGGTAGGCAAGTAAGCCATTCATGGTTTCATAGTTGGCTGAGTAGTAGATGAATCGGCTGACTTGGCGGGAATTAATCAATCCTGCATGACTTAATTCTTTTAAGTGAAAAGAAAGTGTACTGGCTGGGATTTCAAGCGTTTCGCCAATACTGCCTGCTGGCATACCCTCTAATCCAGTCTGCACAAGCAGCCTGAATATCTCTAAACGTGCCTCTTGAGCGATTGATGATAGTTGTAATACAGCTGATTTAATGTCCATATATTCTATATTTCCATAAATATAGAAACATTGTCAAGAAATGTGTAAATTTGTACTGACATGTAGTGAAGAAATTATATTGATTACCGCTTTGGGCCGGATTGAAACCTTATGGTCAACTTTTGTTTATAGATTGCCGTGGCAACTTCGTACTAATAACACGTGGCTTTCTTGAAATAACTATTGGTGACTCTTTTTATTATAAAGCAGAGTCACAAGCATTTCTAACAGACCTGCTTGTGACATTTTCGACAGAATATCCACTAATAATTATTGAAATCAATTTTAAAGATAAACTCGGCGGGTTTTATTAACTCTTATAAGTAGTTGCTGCAAATCAATCTTCTGCACTAGCTGCAATTTTATGAATGCTTAAATCAGCGCCATCAAACTCAGCCTCAGCATTCATGCGGATACCCACCAGTTTTTTGATCACGCCATAAACAACGGCGCCGCCAACAAACGCTATGAGTACACCCAAACCAGTGCCTAGCAGTTGAGAAATCACACTTACACCACCCATACCGCCAAGTGCTTTGCTACCAAAGATACCGGCAGCAATTCCACCCCATGCACCGCACAGGCCATGCAAGGGCCAAACACCGAGTACATCGTCAATTTTTAAGCGATTTTGTGTTTTTGTAAATGCCCAAACAAACAATATACCTGCAATTGCTCCGGTAGCAAGTGCGCCTAGTGGGTGCATGACATCGGAGCCTGCACATACGGCAACTAAGCCAGCTAATGGGCCGTTATGTACAAAACCTGGGTCATTTTTACCCACTATCAATGCCGCTAAAGTACCACCAACCAGTGCCATCAGTGAGTTGACCGCCACTAATCCAGAAATACCCTGTATAGATTGTGCTGACATGACATTAAAGCCAAACCAGCCGACCGTCAGTATCCATGCCCCTAAAGCTAGAAATGGTATATTTGAGGGAGGGTGTGCATGCAAACGCCCATCTTTACTGTAACGTCCTTTGCGTGCTCCTAGTAAAATCACCGCTGCCAGCGCTATCCAGCCACCCATGGCATGCACAACAACCGACCCGGCAAAATCGTGAAACTTGGCACCAAATGTAAGATTTAGCCAATCTTGAATGCCAAAATGACCATTCCATGCAATGCCTTCAAAGAATGGATAGACGAAACCTACTAATAAAAACGTCGCTGCTAGCTGTGGGTTAAACTTCGCACGCTCTGCTATACCACCAGACACAATGGCTGGAATAGCCGCAGCAAAAGTAAGTAAGAAAAAGAACTTTACTAGCTCATAGCCATGTTTAGCGGCTAAAACCTCTGCCCCACTGAAAAAATTCACGCCATAAGCAATACTGTAGCCAATAAAAAAATAGGCGATGGTCGATATGGAAAAATCCACCATAATTTTCACCAGCGCGTTAACCTGATTCTTTTTACGTACCGTACCCACTTCTAAAAAGGCAAAACCTGCGTGCATGGCAAGCACCATTATGGCGCCTAATAAAACAAACAGTACATCATTTGCAGAAACTAACGCTTCCATTGTTGTATTACTCCTTGATTTTAAGCGAGTAAAATCAAGCAAATAGCAAGCCAATGCCTAAGCTATTGTTTTATATTGTTTATTGACAAAGAATAGGTGAATATATGCACTAATTTAGTGCTATAAATAATGCACTGCACTTTTTTAGAGCATATCAGGATGTTTAATAGATATAGGTTTATCCAGCGCGCTCTTTATCCAGCATGCTTTAGGAGTACGTCTAAACAAAGCCCATTTAACGATAAAAAGTGAATTTGATGCAGAAAGCATA
>JAZJZG010000053.1:0-1833 GCA_040389995.1 Pseudomonadota bacterium
GTCTTGCTGACGCATGTGCATGATGAATTAAAGAAGGTATAAGATGCGGGTAGCTGAGTTTTTCCAAGATAGCGATAAACGCTATTCCATGACTCGGCTGCTTTCGTTTATGTCATTCTTTCCTGCATCATCCATCCTTATAGCCAGCCATTCTGATACCGCATTGACAGTTTATTTAACTGCTTATGTTGCACAATATGGCGGCAGCAAATGGATTGACATGAAAGGCAGGGTAAAAAATGCCAATATTAAGCCTCGTTCTCGCTAACTGGAAGCCTATCCTACTGGCGGTAGCTTTCTTTGGCTGGTCATATGCCGCATATTCCCATGGAGAAGCCCATACACAAGCCAAATGGGATGAGGCGACCATAGAGGCTCAGAAACAGCAAGAAGCCTCCAAAGTCAAATTACAGGCGATTGCTGATAAGGCGTCTAGGGAATATGAGGCCAATGCTGCTAAACAAAAGGTTGCTATCGCTGCTTTAAACAGGAGGCTGAAAAATGAAATATCCACAAATGCTGCTTTGCGTAGCTGTGTGTTCGATGGGAATTTCTTGTCGCTCTATAACTCCGCTGCCGGTATCGGTGACAGTACCCCCTAATCTGGCTCAGGATTGCGATGGGCCAGATGTAATGGTAAAGGGTGACGGGATACCCGCTGCGTTGATTAGCAACACCGCCAAACTAAAAGACTGCCAAGAAAAACATAAAAAATTAGTTGAGTTTTGTGGGGCGCACTAACTGCACCACTTTCCCCTGCAAATTCTCTAAATGCTTTACTGCCGATGGCCGGTCTAGGCAATGATAGCTTGCGATAAACTCGCCGTTAAATATAACTTCCCACCTGTTTGCTATATCATCCCATTTTATGTCTGTTAACATATATCCTCCCCTTAGAAATGGGGCTGCCTCACATGAAAAGCAGCCCCACCTTCCTCACTCAAAACGGTTACGGTTTGAGGGGAATCCCTGCTTGCTCGCTGGAGAAAGCTTGCCGTACTCTTTGCCTAAAGCCGGTGAACTTGCCTGTTGCTCGTCTTGTGGGCATTTTTCCTTTTCAAACTGCATCCCAGAACGAAACTCTGAGTTCTGGCACAGAATATAGAGGGCTGCTTTATGATAACCTTTACGGTCTGCACGTTCCGAGTTTTTCAGCATTTTGCAGTTTTCATCAACAGTAGAACCGCCAAGAGTTGCACCAATGATACCGCTTGATAAGCCACCAGACAGAGAGCCTAGGCAGCTATCGTTACCGAAGCTATTGGTAAGCGCAGGAGCATATGCGCTGGCTGTCTGCTTCGGGACTTTGGTGTTAATAGAAATTGGTGTATCTACTGCTACATCACCAGTTCTAGCTACTGCCTTACTGTCATTATCATTATGCGTGATAGGGGCGGCAATTACCGTATCAGTAACATGAACAGTCGGCGATGCAGTAGCCGTGTTGGTGGTAGTGGTGGTGCTACCTGCACCCGGCGCACTATTAATAATGCCGTTGTTGAAATTGTTATCAGCATTTTGCAGAGCCGTGTTGTTAGCACCGCTCACATTCTGGGTATCAGCAAAAGCATTCCACGCAACAAATGCAGATAGCACTGTTGCACCTATTAAAATCATCGTTGTCTTAGTCATTGGTCTTACTCCTTTTGGTTACCCGCTGAGTCCGGCAGCGTTTCCGGTAGTAAATCACTATCCCTGCTTGATAGGGCTTGCTTGGCTATTTTCCCTTCATCGTTGACCACGTATTTAGCATCATCAGAAAAGAAACAGCATCCGCAACCATAATAGTAATCGCCATTGGCGTAGAATTGCAACGCAGAGCGAAGCCGTGCA
>JAZJZG010000054.1:0-6449 GCA_040389995.1 Pseudomonadota bacterium
TACCCTCTATTTCTGATTTTAGAGGTTTTATCCAGGTGTTGAATTGTTGCGTAGAGAGCTCTTGTTCAAAACGACTGAGACAAGCGGGCCAAAATTTTTCCATGCGTGATGATTACCTTAACAATAGAGTTATGCGTTTAGCATCCACAATGCTATTTTATTGTAAGTAATTGTTTTTATTTAATTAAATTATATTTATATAGTTTAATTTGGATTTTTAACCCATTATTTTCTTTAAATAATGCGTCTTGGAAACAACATTACTTTGATTTATTTATCGTTACATTCTAGCTGGTTTAGCCTTACTTATCCACAGGCAATCGTTAAGTTTATTAAACTAAATAAACATTGACAAAATAGGGGGTTATCATGTCTAATAACGCCCTTTATAGCATTATGCTTGCTGGAGAATTACATGAAACGTACATATCAACCATCTAAAACACGACGCGCTCGTACCCACGGCTTTTTAGTTCGTATGGCAACCAAAGGTGGTCGTGCAGTTATTGCGGCTCGCCGTGCTAAAGGTCGTAAACGCTTAGGTCTGTAGTTTAAACTTTAAGGCCTGTTTGGGCTTTATTGGTAAATTAAGCTAACAGTTAAAGTTCTTAGATTGCCGAAGTTTTTAGATCAAAAGTAAAGCAGTGGTATCGTTTAGATTTACTAAACCAACCAAGCTAATTAAAACGGATGAATTTTCATCCGTTTTTAATTTCCGTAAACGTATTTCTACGCAACATTTAGCGATACACTATCAGCCAAATATGCTGCAGCATGCGCGTTTGGGTTTGGTAGTGGGTAAAAAAACGGCTAAATCATCAGTCAGTAGAAATTATATGCGCCGCGTTTTACGTGAGTTTTTTAGGCTAAACCAGCATGAAATATGTCACGTTGATTTGGTGGTACGTGTGCAAAAACAGTTTGAAAAGAAAGCGTTTGGTCAGCTAAGGCTAGAGTTTGATACCTTGATTGCTAAAATAAATCAGCGTATGCAATTGGAACTAAAGCCTGATTCACAATCTAACGTAGCGTTAATTGCCCTACCTAATGAATGATAATTGATACTAAAAAGTAGTGATGAACATAATGTCGCGCATACTGATTTGGATGATTAGGGCTTACCAAGTAATGCTAAGTCCTTACTTTGGCCAACAATGCCGCTTCTACCCTACTTGTTCACATTACGCCATTGAAGCAATCCATAAGCATGGCGCTGTGGTTGGCGTATATTACACCGTTCGCCGTTTGCTGCATTGTCATCCTTGGCACGCGGGCGGTCATGACCCGATTCCTTAATATTTAAATTCAATCTTTAAATATTTCAAAAATAATACTCCTTAAACCTAATTTAAAAGACTGCCAAATAAATCATGGATACAAGACGTTTAATATTGTTTGTTATTTTTTCAATGTCTATTTTGATGTTGTGGGAAGCTTGGCAACGGCAGCATCCGCCGGCAGAGGTTGTGCCACAAGTAAGCAGCAATGTTGATAATAGCATCCCCGGTCACGCTGAAGCATTAGGCGCAACTGCTGCTAATAAGGTTGAGTTACCGGTAGAGACTAATTATAAGCTGCCTACTGGCCAGCGTATCAGTGTGACAACTGATTTGTATAAAGCTGATATTGAGACGACAGGTGGCGATTTACGCAGATTAGAGCTACTTAAACATCGTGCGGCAGAAAATGATAAAACCAACTTCGTTTTAATGGATGATTCAGCAAAACCAATGACCTATGTTGCGCAAACAGGTTTAATTGGCGCTGATCTGCCTACCCATAAAGCGGTATTTACCAGTGCTGCACCTAGTTATCAAATGCAGGACGGTAAAGACAGTTTAGAAGTACGTCTAAGCTGGGTGGGCAATGGCGTTACCGTAGATAAAATTTACACCTTCCATCGTAATAAATATGCAATTGATGTGAGTTATGAAATTAAAAATGACTCGGCAACCGCGATAACGCCGACGGTTTATTACCAAATTGTGCATGATAGTGAATCAAATCAAGGTTCTAAGTTGATGCCGACCTTCACTGGTGGTTCTTACTATACGGAAGCGACCAAATTCAAAAAACTTAAGTTCGCCAATATGGAAAAAGAGCCGCTCAAGCTCGATACGAATGACGGTTGGGTCGGTTTACTGCAACATTATTTTGTTGGGGCCTGGATTCCTAAAGATGGTTTGGCGCGCGAGTTCTATACTAAGAAACTTAGTGACCATATGTACATAATCGGTACAAAAAGTAGCTTAGGCACTATTGCTCCTGGTGCGAGTTTAAATGTGCCTGCGCGTTTATTTGCCGGACCACAGATACAGAAAGATTTACAAGAAACCGCGCCAGGCCTTGAGTACACGGTAGATTATGGCTGGCTGACAGTAGTAGCTTCACCATTATTCTGGTTACTATCAAAAATTCATAGTGTGGTTGGTAACTGGGGTGTAGCGATTATATTGCTTACCGTGTTGATCAAAGCGGCATTCTTTAAATTGTCTGCAACCAGCTATCGCAGCATGGCTAAAATGCGTGAATTAGCGCCACGCCTACAAGCCATGAAAGAAAAATTTGGCGACGATAAGCAAAAAATGCAGCAAGCCATGATGGAGATGTACAAAAAGGAAAAAATCAATCCTATGGGTGGTTGCTTGCCTATAGTCGTGCAAATTCCGGTATTTATTTCACTGTATTGGATGCTGTTAGGTACGATTGAGCTACGTCACGCACCATTCTTTGGCTGGATTCATGACCTTTCAGCCATAGACCCTTATTACATTTTGCCGATATTTATGGGTGCGACCATGATTATTCAAACTTATTTGAATCCACCGCCTACAGATCCGATTCAAGCTAAAGTGATGAAAGTGATGCCTGTTGTATTCAGCGTATTCTTCTTCTTCTTTCCGGCTGGATTGGTGCTTTACTGGTTAGTTAATAACGTGTTATCAATTACTCAGCAGTGGTATATCAACAAAACTATACACGCTGAAACCTTGCTACAAAAATCAGGTGGCAAACGCTAATCCATTAGATACCATAGCTGCCGTTGCCACTGCATCGGGCGCCGGCGGCATTGGTATAGTAAGAGTCTCAGGCGCTACTGCTCAAGCTATAGCCGCGGCAATACTGGGCAATTGCCCTGCCCCGCGCCATGCTGCATATCTGGACTTCAAACAAGCGAACGGTGAGCTTATCGACCGCGGCATCGCGATCTATTACCCTAATCCACACTCTTACACTGGCGAAGACGTACTGGAATTGCAGGCGCATGGCGGCACAGCGCTGTTGCAGATTTTATTGGCGCGCTGTATCGCGCTAGGTGCACGCCAGGCAGAGCCTGGAGAATTCACTCGTCGCGCCTACCTGAATGACAAGATTGATCTAGCCCAGGCTGAAGCCGTGGCTGATGTGATTAACGCCGCCACTTATGAAGCAGCAAAAAGTGCAGTGCGTTCTTTATCGGGCGAGTTTTCTCAGCGTATCAATACCCTGCTTTTAAAGTTGATTGATTTACGCATGTTCGTAGAAGCGTGTTTAGATTTTCCTGAAGAAGAAATCGACTTCATCACCCAGGGTCGTGTTGCTGAAAAATTGGATGCGATTATTATCGAATTAACTTCTGTATTTGCAAAAGCCAGACAAGGTAGCTTATTGCGTGAAGGTATCAATGTCGTTTTAGTCGGTCAGCCCAATGTTGGAAAATCCAGTTTAATGAATCAATTGGCTGGCGAAGAAATTGCTATTGTCACACCAATTGCCGGAACTACCCGTGACACCATAAAAAATGCGATACAAATAAATGGCATACCTTTGCATGTAATTGATACTGCGGGCTTGCGGGAAACCGATGATGAAGTTGAAAAATTTGGTATTGCGCGAACTTGGCGAGCTGCAGAAACGGCCAATATCGCATTATTATTGGTAGATGCAGCTCATGGTATTACCGAGGCTGAAAAATCGATTCTAGCCCGTTTACCGCAAGAAATACGCAAAATTTGGGTGCATAATAAAATTGATGTCGCCAATGAGCCAGCTTTTATAGAAGAAAAAGAGCAGGTAGCGCATATCCATCTTTCAGCAAAAACTGGTATGGGTATTGATATGTTAAAAAATCACTTACTCAAATTAGTGGGCTACCAAGATAATTCTGAAGGTGTTTTTATGGCGCGTGCCAGACACCTGGAAGCTTTAACCAATGTTGATGCACATTTAAGTAGTGCTAGTACACAAATAAAATCTCCAGAGTTGGTGGCCGAGGAGCTAAGATTGGCACAAGAAGCGTTAAGCAGTATTACCGGTGAATTTACACCAGATGATTTGCTGGGTGAAATATTCTCGAAATTTTGCATAGGTAAATAATAAAGGCTAAATAAAAAGGCGCTGCAAAGCGCCCTTGTATTGAAACTAATTAATATTTAACTGACTTAAAATTTAAGTCGTTAAATCAACCAATACACCTTCCGGTCCATTTTTCTTAACAGATTCGATGCCATTATCGCGCCCTGCTTCACTTTCATACATTTGGCTTTGTCCGATTACTTGGTGATTTCCTGCTTTAAGTACAAAGTATGGTTTGCTTGATTTTGAAATCAGGCGATCGTATCTTTTGTCATCAGCTGCATTTTTTTGGATAGATGCAATACCGTTAAGCGCACTAGCTTTGCTTTCATACATCTCACTTTGCATGATAACTTGCCCATTACCCGCTAATAAATTGAAATGAAATTGTCCGTTTTTAGCCGTTTTTAATTCAAATTTTCCTGACATACAGTTCTCCTCAATTTTTTCTATGAAAGCGTCGTAGTTTTGCACTAACCGCTATGCATACTATAGGCGTGCAATTATGTCCTCGTCAATAGTAAAAATACGCAATTGTTAATCGTTAAGTAATTTCTTGTATTTTAAATATTAAGCCTGTGTTTCAGGTAAAGCATAGGTAATTTATAGTGTAATTAAAACTGGTGATGGCTTTCAGCAATGATGGCAAATTGAAGGCTATGCAGGTGCAAAAAACTCAAGCATTTTATGCTGCGTCAAATGCGGGCCTGCATTTAAAGCTTGCCTATCAATTAATAGGAAGTGTTTTAGATCGGGGGATAGAGGTTATGGATTTCTTCGAAGCGCATTATGTGTGGACTAATTTTATTACGACTGTTTACCGAACTTGGAATATATACGCCTGATATATAAGTGTAGCTATGGCTAATGAGCTCAAGATTGATTATAACGAGAAAGTTTGAGCTGAAAAGGCGATTTTAATAGGTAGTGTTTCACGTGAAACACTACCTATTAATTGATCGTTGACTAATTCAAATATTGTTTTTGCTTAGCCTGTCTTTCGTTAATTTTACAAACACGCTTACAGCCTGTAATCATGGCCCAAATCAAATTGTCTCTATGCAAAATACTTTCTACCAGCACGCCAGAAACATGCGTGCCAACCAGAATTAGCCAGCCCCAGGTTGAGTAATGATGTATTGCTTGCAATAACTCGGGTTCGTCAATCAACCAGCCTTCGTTATATACCAGCCAGCCAGAACCTACGGCTGTTAGCCCGGTGGCGAGCATGGCGTATATCACTAACCCGCCGGTAGGGTTATGCCCGATGTAGTGCTTGGCATTGCCTTTCATTACACGGTACAGGTGCTTAATCGCGTGTAATGGGTTTAGTGGAAAGCTATCAAAATTTGCATAACCTGTGGCCAATAAACCCCACACAATACGGGAGGCCATCAAAGCGCCCGCAACATAGCCCGCCCGCACATGTATCAACCGATGCCATTCAGAAGCGTGTGTGTAAAACGCAACTGCAAATGCCACGACTAGCGACCAGTGAAAAATCCTTACAAACGGATCCCAAACATACTTTAAAATCAATTGACTAGCCTATTTATTGGTAGAAGGAGTTTTTTCTGTAAGTAAGTAGGCAATGTAATTGGCTTTTTCTGCGGCGGTGCAATCGCTACCAATAATGTCGTTGCAATGCAGCGTGAATTGCTCTTCTACTTTGTCTACATCGCTAAAGCGTTTGTAATTGACCATAGGTGACAATGGTTTAATTGGCTTGCCTGTAACCATGTGTTTGCCTTCATCGGCAGGGTTTTGTGTATGGCATGATGCGCAAGCAGCTTCTTTACCGTTAGCTAATTTGATTTTACGGTTAAAAAAGAATTTACCGTCTACTGCTGACGGGCTGGAGTATTCAGGATTAGCTTGTTTAGCGAACAAGGCATATTTTTTTTCCAATTTAACTGCATTGGCTACATCAGCTTGAGCTGCAAAAGCGGTAAAGCCTAGTAATGCGGCTAACAAGATATTTAATTTTTTCATTTAGTGCTCCATCTTTATGAATAAAAGGGTTGTTTTAATTAATGTTGTGCCTAGTATTACCTTACTTAAGTTTTATGCTTAGCCCTAATGTGGTGCATAAATACATTCAGTCTCGTAAAACT
>JAZJZG010000055.1:0-2886 GCA_040389995.1 Pseudomonadota bacterium
CGGCAATCACGACGCTCAGCGGGCAGGTGGTTCATCCTGACATCACCACCGGCAGTATCGCCACCAATTAATGATAAACCGACGGTTGAATCAGACGGCCTAACGATCATTCTACCAGCATAGGCATCGGTAGCTGTTGCCGCCGCAAATACCGATATTTCACCAGTATTGGCGCCATTATCCGTTGCTAATTGAAATGATGCTTTAGAACTTGCCGCAGTATTTGGATTAGATATCTGAACATAGGTTCCAACAGATGCATTAGATCTTTGGATCAATAAAGGGTATGAATCGCTAACGCTAGCGCTTCCACCCATTCCTAAATTTGCAAAAGACCCAGTGGACTTTCTTATTTCTAAACCAGCAAAACCACCAGCCTGGAGATTCCATTGATTCGCGCCAACATATCCAAGACCACTATCGGTATCTCCAGTAAACGCCAAGCCCAAACCAGTTGTAGTTATCAATAACTGATCAGCTAATGTTTTTGAGCCAGCAATAGTTTGAGCGCTTATACTTAAGCCACCAGGATGAGTTCCATCTGCCGGCTGCATACTCAAAATCTGACCAGATAGACTTAAACCATTCGCATTAGGTGTTGAACCAAATGCTCCGATAGTTACATCTCCAGAAGATGTAGAAGCAATGGTCAGTGTTTGACCGCTTGGAGTGATTGATATTCCGGTTCCGGCGGCGAGAGTTATTGCACCGGTTAGGCTGTTAAGGCTAGTTACACCACTCTGAGCCGATGTTAATCCAGAATACCTTGCATAGCTCATTAAAGCACCTTTGCACAGGCTTGGATTGTCATAGTTCCGGTTCCATCGGTTCTAGTGAACACCGGCCGTATAGCATAAGCCTCGGTACCAATCACATCAATGAAACCGTTTCCTGGTGATCCTGCCGGCGCAGGCAACGTGCCGATAAAAGCCGCCGATGGCAATGCATTCCAATTTCCAGCATCTAGAACTGCACCAGTAGCATCTATTGAATAGGTATTTGATACTTCAATACTGATAGTCCCATGAGTTGTACCGGTCCAGGCGATGTCATAAGAAATCCCAGGCAAGCGCTGGATTATTGATGGCGTGCCATTAAAACTCGCCCCTGTGGAGTGTGCATTAATTATAGGTTTGTTTCTTTGTGGTGCGATTAATGGACGATCTGACATTGATTGTCTCCTTTTGAGATTAAAGGCTCATGACCTTAACAATCTAAATATGTACTAGATGACATTGCCGCTCTGTGTTATACTGAAGTAAACAAGGCGGTTTATATGATTTGGGCATTCTTGAGCTTAATAATGTCGGTATCTTTTGCTTCTGAATCATGGTTTTGCGTTGATAACGCTAGCAAGGTTGATGGCAGCAATGTTGTTGTATGCGGCGTTGGATTTCAGGCCCATCCAGCTAATGCCCGTCAAGAAGCTTTTACAGCAGCCACAAATGAATTCATAATGCTTTGCAATTCCTCGTCAGATTGCCAAAATCATGAATATACCGTCACTCCTGGACGTATGACGTGCGAAACCAAAAACAATATGACGACATGCTATAGGATGCTTACCTATCATATCGGTGAACTTAAAAAACATTGGTGGGCGCGCATGAACGAAAGTCGGCGTTAATGCTTTTGTTGCCGCTGCTGTCTGGATTGATCACCAGTTTCTAAAGCAGACGCAGCCTTAGAGAGCGGCGCTGTCCCGCGTTTTGGTTTTGATTGAGCCTGTTGTTGTTGCTGAGCTTTATTATTTGCAAAGACCGCTTGAGCGGCCTGAATGCTTTGAGGTGTAAATGAAGAATCCAACGGAGCGCCCAAAAACAAACTTAACGACTGTCTTATTTTATATGGCGGTCTTTCGCCTTTTATTTGTTCTTGAGAAATTCTTTCCGTCAGCTTTTTGCTTAGATGAGAATAAATCTCAGGATACATCTGAGTAAAATGCTTCATTTGTTCCTGCGTCAATGATCCAGACTGAATATGGTTCATAATCGACAATGGTCTTGCCGCCAAATCAATCGCCTTATCGTAGTCTTTTGCGCTCTGCTGATCTTTTGGATGATAATCAAATGGCAATTGCGATTGAATTTTTTGAGGCCTAATCGAATTCAAATAATTATTAACGCGTCCTTTTGCAGCCTGGACCAGCATATTCTGAGCCGGCGCATGTTTTTCTAATGCATTGGTGGTTTGCTGATTTACATCGCCACCTTCGGCAAATTGTGGTTTAGAATTTAAACCATTTTGAATTTCTTCGTTTTGCTTACCATCTTCGATATATTTTTTGATTTTTTCTCGCTCATGTTCAGATGTATAAGCATCATAGGCTTTTTGGCTAGATCCTTTCATGATCAAATCAACACTACGATTAATCTTTTGAGCGCCGCGCTCTGCTTTTGCAGCCCAATCAACCATTGCTGGAACATTTGCAGCATTGCCATCTGCCATCGCCCTAAGGGCTGCCGCACTCTGAGCGCCAAGTTTAGGCGCTAGCTCTGGACCAACTACATATTTGTGAATTGCCCAATCTCTCACGTTACCTATCGCGGCACCTTTGAGAGATTCAAAAAACGCACGATAGGCAGACATATGACTAGTCCCAGATGGATTAAAATTCAGTTCATTCATTTTATTCAAATAATGATTAACATCTTTTAAGCGTTGAATTTCTTCAGGCTTAAAAATAGATTTTTGAATTTCAGGCTCTAGCGAATTAAACTGATTCAAAAAAACCTTATGATTAAATTCTCCAGTTCTAGATGCGGCCTTTCTCATTTGGTATTTTTGATAATCTCTTAAAACCTGCATTTGTTCTGGGAATTTTTCAGCAAACCATGATCTGAATTGAGAATTATCTTTGCGCGAGAGTTTAGTGGCTAATTGTTC
>JAZJZG010000056.1:0-1821 GCA_040389995.1 Pseudomonadota bacterium
AACAGCGTGAGAAAAATACTACGCCAATCATAAAATTTCACCATCCAGCCGCCAATGATAGGCGCAATGGCCGGTGCGATAGAAAAAATCATGGTAACAAGCGATAACAGGCGAGCTGCGGGCGCATCTGAATAGGTGTCGCGAATAATGGCTCTGCCCACAACAACGCCAGCACCGGCAGATAGACCTTGCAGCATCCTGAATGCCCATAAATACTCGACGCTGTGCGCGGCAGCACAACCTAGTGTTGCTACGGCGAATATTGCTAGTGACATCAGGATGATATTGCGTCTGCCAAACGCATCTGACAGCGAACCATGCCATAAAATCATGATGGCAAATGAAAACATATAGGCCGTCAATGTTTGCTGTACTTCTATCTGGCTAGCGCCCAGCGATGCTTCGATATTAGGGAAGGCCGGCAGATAAGTATCCACGGAGAATGGCCCTAACATGGCTAAGCCTGCCAGCATCAAGGCCAGCATGTTGTTGGAGGGAAGGGCAATTATCCCAGGTATTTTCGGCACCGTTTTTACAGGGTTTGTTGGCATGGTGATTGGTGCCTTGTTATGCCTGATGGTTCAGGTGGCGTTATTGTGTAAGGGTATTTCCTGCTATCTATATTGATTAGTCATTATTATGCTGACTGTATAAATTAATAGCTCACTGTAAGATTTAATCTTGGCTAATTATTTAACAGATGCCCTAATTTCAATTGCTTGGTTCGCAGATATTTATGGCTGGTTTTATTCGGGCTAATTCTTAACGGCACCAGGCTACTGACGGATATGCCAGCGTTCTGCAAGGCGTTATATTTATCCGGGTTATTACTCAGCAACTTAATGGAGTGTACTTTTAAATCATTGAGTATTTCTGAGGCCGCTTCAAATCTACGCTTATCAATAGGCAAGCCAAGTGCGACGTTGGCTTCCACGGTATCAAGGCCTTCATCTTGTAAGGCGTAGGCGCGAATCTTGTTCGACAAGCCTATGCCCCGGCCTTCATGGTCTCGTAGATAAATGATGATGCCCGTGCCTGCCTCTGCAATCATTTGCTGCGCCAGTGCTAATTGCTCACCACAATCACAACGTTTTGAAGAGAATATATCCCCGGTCAGGCATTCGGAATGCACTCTAGTAAGTACGTCCTCTTGCAAATTCACGTCGCCCATCACCAATGCTACATGCTCTGTGGAGGTTTTAATATCCTGATATACATGGATTAAATAATCTCCAAATGCGGTTGGTAGCATTGAAGTAGAAATTTTAATTATATTGCTCATTAATCGTCTTTATTTTAACGCAGTAATTGCGCCTATTTTGATTGGTTTAGTTCTGGTAATGTTGCGGTCAACATCAGGTTTGCAGTTGCTAGTTATGGTAATAATTATATGCTGCCTTTACTGTTGTGTGTTCAATGTGTTTATAAAGATTCTTAGAATCAACTGCAAATAGTTTGAGATGAAAAGATTTGAAATCACTAGAGGCTTGTCAAAAACTATGCCTATTAATCAGTGTCTACAATGGTTCAATCAATATTTATTGAACGTAGCAATGAAAGCTCTAATTCTTGAGTGCTGCATAAAGCCTTACTTATCAATCAACTTTCAAATAACTTGTAAGGATTGATCCTGTTGTCCGACTTATAGGCATGTTAATTGAGGTGTTTGTACTTTGCATTCTAGATAAGGGGTTTATATGAAAGCGGTAGATCGATTAAAAGGTCATCAGTTAGAGCGCATTTCAACGACTAGACGCGCGTTTCTTAGGTATGGCGTTGTGGCAATCGTAGTGAATTCTGCATTAGGACGGGCGCTGGCCG
>JAZJZG010000057.1:0-1813 GCA_040389995.1 Pseudomonadota bacterium
CAAGGGTTGTCATTCATTTTTACGAATGCTCATGCATATCCGGATTGGACAAATTACTACAATGATCTTGCGCATTTGGATGCAATTGATTGGCCTCTTCTTCAAAGAAGAGATTTTAAGCGAGATGCTGATGATCCGCGGAAAATGGAACGCTATCAAGCTGAAGCATTGATCGCTAAGTACTTGCCAATTGAAGGTTTGCTTGGCATTATTTGCTATACTGAGGAACTAAAGAACAACATTGAACGACAAGTACTCGCTCGTGCTTTGAAGCTACCGGTATATGCTAGAACAGGATGGTACTTCTGATGATTACATTTACTCAAGGAAACTTACTCGAGTCCGATGCTGAGGCGTTGGTCAATACGGTAAACACTGTTGGCGTGATGGGAAAAGGCATTGCGCTTATGTTTAAGGAACGGTTCGCTGACAATTTCCAACGCTATGCGCAAGCATGCAAGGCAAAACAGGTGCATACAGGTCACATGTTTGTTACCGAGGTGCATGAGCTTGATGGTCCACGCTGGATTGTGAATTTTCCAACAAAACAACACTGGAGACCACCTTCTCAAATGGAATGGGTTATTGATGGATTGCAGGACCTGCGAAATTTTCTAATTGAAAAAAAAGTAAAGTCGATTGCTATTCCACCTTTGGGTGCAGGTAACGGTGGGCTTGAATGGACTGCTGTACGTGAACAGATTGAGCTGGCATTAGGTGATCTTTTTGACGTGAAAATTATAGTTTTTGAACCAACACAACAGTATCAGAATGTGGCTAAGCGTTCCGGAGTAGAAAAGCTTACTCCCGCTCGAGCATTGATTGCTGAGTTGGTACGTCGGTACTGGGTATTAGGTATGGAATGTAGTTTGTTGGAAATTCAAAAATTGGCTTGGTTTCTAGAGCGAGCTATTGAACGATTCGGACCCGATAATCCTCTAAAGTTGCAATTTGTCGCTCACAAATATGGTCCGTACGCCAATCGTTTGGATCATTTGTTAAATAATTTGGATGGAAGTTATTTGCATTGCGATAAACGTATTAGTGATGCAGGGCCGCTCGATGTAATTTGGTTCGATAATGAACGCAAGGATTTTTTGGCTGCCTATCTCAATAGCGAAGCGAAAGCATATACGCAGGCATTGGAATTCACAACATCTTTAATTGATGGCTTTGAATCGCCTTTTGGGATGGAATTGTTGGCATCTGTTGATTGGTTGTTAATGAAAGAGTCTGTTCCTGCGACGGTGCAGGGGGTACGGGATGGCTTGCAGAATTGGCCAGCGGGCGCATCAGAACGTAAAACAAAACTATTTGATGAGCGCGCCATCAGCATCGCTCTGCAACGATTAAGTAAAAATAGCACTGATAGTATTATGGAGTCTGCATAGTTTGAGCTGTTAGGCTGTTTTGATGCGCAAACTTGCGAGTTGATAAATGCAATATTTCAGAATTAATTGCATGTAATTCAAGATGAAATTAAAAGAAATATTCTATTTCAATTTCGAGGCGCAACATTACTATGAAATTTAATTTATTTCTACCTCGTTTTTTTGATAGTATTAATTGGAGGCGGAGTGGTGAGGTGGCCGCTGATCAAATATTGCGCTATACCGATAACGCAATATTTGAATGGCAGTTTCGCATGCTACGTTGCTCAATCCGAAAAATGAGACGGCCAGCGACGTACGTCTCTAGCTCTACGATTTTTCTAAATTAATTATCACTTACCTGATGCTCGCCTTTGCGCCTTCGTCTTAGTAGCGCGCCGGCGCCACCATCTCGGCGTAGTCGTACAGCGCGCCGAGGATCT
>JAZJZG010000058.1:0-6020 GCA_040389995.1 Pseudomonadota bacterium
AATTAACTATCGAAGCATATTGCGAAGGATCTTTAGCTTTGATATTCAAGGAAGGCTGATTATCAAGCAACCGGATTTAGGAACAGCAATACTCATTACAGCCTCCGGTTTTTATATATTATTTTTAGCCGGATTAAGCTGGAAACTTTTACTAGGCGGAGCGCTTGCTTTTGCGGCATCTACACCTATATTATGGTCATCATTACATGATTACCAGCGACGCAGAATTGAAATTCTGCTCGACCCAACACAAGATCCGCTTGGTGCGGGCTATCACACCATACAGGCAATTATCGCGATGGGTTCCGGCGGCATGGCTGGTAAAGGCTGGATAAAAGGCACGCAAGCACAGTTAGACTTTTTACCCGAGCGCAGTACCGATTTTATTTTTGCCGTATTCGGTGAAGAGTTTGGACTACTGGGCAATATATTATTATTGGTGTTGTTTAGCGCAATTATTATGCGCGGCTTAATCATCGCTTCGCAAGCACAAAGCACCTTCACCAGATTGCTGGCTGGCAGCATTACGCTGACTTTTTTCACCTACGCATTTGTCAATATGGGCATGGTAAGCGGCATTTTACCTGTGGTGGGTGTACCATTGCCGTTGATTAGTTATGGCGGCACCTCTATGGTGTCATTATGCTTGGGTTTCGGCATACTCATGAGCATACAAACACATAAAAAATTGGTAGCGAGCTAATGTTTAATATGAGAAATCTGCAAAAAATCACCATCTTGCTGTGTATTAGCATCTTAGTGGCGTGTGGTGGCGAAGCGACTACTAAGCCTGTAGTTAAAGCACCCACAGCTCCCGCGACCAAACAAAAACCGGGCGCTGGTGGTTATTATTTAGATGATGGTCCGGGCGACAATCCACCAGCCGATATTGATGGCATTCCAGATGCCA
Source organism: Pseudomonadota bacterium (assembly GCA_040389995.1). Lineage (GTDB taxonomy): Bacteria > Pseudomonadota > Gammaproteobacteria > Burkholderiales > Methylophilaceae > Methylotenera. Next base: position 911 of record JAZJZG010000058.1, read on the forward strand.
TACCGAAAGCTGAAACACCATTGGTGCGCGCCAATAAACCATACATGGCACTTGGTCAGCAATATATACCCATGACCAGCTTTGTACCTTACAAGAAACAAGGCATCGCTTCCTGGTACGGCAAGCGCTATCATGGTAAACAGACTTCTACTGGCGAAATTTACGACATGTATGCCATGTCCGGCGCGCACCCTATATTACCTATACCCAGCTATGTCAAAGTCACCAACCCGGCCAATGGCCGCTCAGTGATTGTGCGTATCAATGACAGGGGGCCGTTTAAGCGTGACAGGTTGATAGATTTATCTTATGCCGCTGCGTATAAATTACGTTTAATTGGTCAAGGCAGTGGTTTGGTTGAAGTAGAAGCGATTGATACCAGTGCTGGTGCCATGCAAAAAACTGATAGCAATCCAACTAAAACCACACCAGCCATAGCGACACCGGTGACATCTACACCAGCTGCTATCATCCCAACGTCAGCAGCAGCCTCTACAACACCCAGCGCCGCTCCCACTGCCAACGTCGGCATGCAGTATTACGTACAAGCTGGCGCTTTTAAAAGCGCAGTCAATGGCGACCTTCTACAGAAGAAAATTCAAGGTTTAGAACTCGCGGAAAATGTAGGCCTAGCTAACGTGTATAATAATGGCTTATATCGGGTAAGGCTTGGCCCTTACGCAAGTAAAAATGACGCGGATACTTCGGCTGCGAATATTCGTAAGCAGTTAAACATTTCTGCAATCGTACAAATTCAATAAACTAACAAATCAGTCAAAATTCCATGCAAAATATTACTAGTAGTCGCGCCATATTCACCAACGCTATATTAAAAAGCGCTGCCCTAACTTTCCTGATTGCCAGCACCACTATTGCCACATACGCGCAAGCTGACGATGCTCAAATCGCACCACCGCCTACGCTGGCGGTTAAAGCCTATCTACTCAAAGACTTCAACAGTGGCTATGTAATTGCTGCACAAAACGGCGACATGCGCGTTGAACCAGCCTCACTCACTAAATTAATGACGGCTTATGTGGCTTTCAAAGCCGTTAAAAACGGACACCTGCAGCTAACGCAAACGTTACCTGTAAGCAATGCTGCCTGGAAAATTGAAGGCTCTAAAATGTTTATTGAGCCAAATAAACCAGTTACGGTAGACGAACTTTTACATGGCACTATCATCCAGTCCGGCAATGACTCATCCGTTGCCTTGGCTGAAGGCATTGCAAGTTCAGAAGCACTGTTTGCCGAAATGATGAATAAAGAAGCACAACGTTTGGGCATGAAAAACACCCACTTTATGAACGCAACCGGCTTACCGGATCCGCAGCACTACACTACGGCTAACGACTTAGCCCTACTGGCCTCTGCTTTAGTCCGTGACTTTCCAGAAGAATATAAGCGTTTTTATTCAGTAAAAGAATATACCTACAATAAGATTACGCAGCCTAACCGCAACCGTTTGTTATGGCTAGACCCTAATGTTGATGGGATGAAAACCGGCCATACCGAATCGGCCGGCTATTGCTTGATTTCTTCAGCCAAGCGTGATGGTATTCGTCGTATTTCCATAGTATTGGGCGCGCCAACCGATGCCGCACGTGCCACGGAAAGTCAAAAATTACTGAATTATGGTTTTCAATTTTTTGACACGAAATTAATCTACAAACAAGGTCAAGGCATCAATCAGCTAAAAGTATGGAAGGGTAGTGAAAATCAGGTCGCCTCTACAGTCGCTAACGATGTATTTGTTACCTTGCCAAAAGGACAGTATGCCAACGTAAAAGCGGTGATGTCTAGCACTCAACCTTTAATTGCTCCAGTTAAGAAAGGCCAAGTCGTTGGCAACGTAAAATTCACCCTGAACGGCAAAGTGATTGATGAACGCCCCTTAGTTGCTGCAAACGCTATTGATACTGCAGGGATTTTAGGCCGTGCATGGGATTCCATCAAACTGCTTTTACAATAGTAAATTTTAATTAAGCAAGAATAATCATATAGTTATAAATTATGGCTTATATAGAAGAACACACAGCACCGCCTTTAATCGATTTCCCCTGTGACTTTCCCATAAAAGTAATGGGCGAGATGCAGGATGCGTTTACAGATACCATTATTGGCCTGATTCAGTCGATAGTTCCCGCATTCAGCTCAGCAAATGTTGAACTGCGTGCCAGCTCAGGCGGCAAATATATTAGCCTGACCTGTACTGTGCATGTAGTCTCGCAAGCGCAATTAGATGATATCTATCGACTTTTAAGTGCACATTCCCTCGTTAAGTTTGCGCTCTAACGCACTCGCTGCAATCCGCCTATCATGCAACAAACTTTGATGGTGCAACACCCATTAATAGTCAAACATTTGGGCACTACTGATTTTGCAGAGACATGGCAGGCCATGCAGCACTTTACCGCTACGCGGTCGGCCAGCACGCCAGACGAATTATGGGTCACCGAGCACCTGCCGGTTTACACCCTAGGCCTTAATCGTAAGCATGTACGTTTGCCAAGTCGTGAGGATATTCCACTGCTATTGACTGACCGTGGCGGGAAAATTACCTATCATGGCCCAGGCCAAGTCATCATCTACCTATTGCTAGACTTAAAGCGTAACAATCTTAACATTAGAACCTTGGTCAGTATGCTGGAAGATGCTGTAATTGCATTACTGGCAGATTATGGCGTTGTCGCAACAGCCAAAGCAGAGGCTCCCGGAGTGTATGTGCTCGATGCAAACCAACAGGATGCCAAAGTGGCAGCACTGGGATTGCGCATTAAAAATAATTGCTGTTATCATGGATTGAGTTTGAATGTAAACATGGACTTAACTCCTTTTGACGCGATTGATCCTTGCGGTTATGTGGACTTAAAAGTAACGCAAACTAAAAATCTAGGCATCACTGCCGACGTACAATCTGTGAGTGAGTTATTGCTAAAAAAACTCACTGCTCATTTAGCGAATGGACTTAAGCATGACTGACATAACTTCTATTAAAACGCCAGATATTAAATCAACCGGCAAAAAAATCGCCGGTGTAAAAGAAATAGATGCGGCGAAAACATCGCGTATCCCCATCAAAATCATTCCGCAACCTATGCAGCGCAAGCCGGAATGGATACGCATGAAAGTGCCTGACTCTGCGCGCTATCAGGAAATTAAAAAGATTCTACGCGAGAACAAGCTGCATACTGTTTGCGAGGAAGCTAGTTGTCCAAACATTGGCGAATGCTTTAGCGGCGGCACTGCCACGTTTATGATATTGGGCGACATATGCACACGCAGATGCCCATTTTGCGATGTAGCTCACGGCAAACCACTAGCGCCTGACGCGAATGAACCAGAAAACTTAGCCCGTACCATCGCCCAGATGAAGCTCAAATATGTAGTGATTACCAGCGTAGATCGTGACGATTTGCGCGATGGCGGCGCCCAGCATTTTGTCGATTGCATTCAAGCAGTGCGTGCACATTCCCCGCAGATTAAAATTGAAATTCTAGTGCCCGATTTCAGGGGTCGCTTAGATGTAGCCATGGAAATCTTAAATAAAGCGCCACCCGATGTAATGAACCATAATCTTGAAACTGTGCCGCGTCTTTATAAACAAGCCCGGCCAGGTTCCGATTATCAGAACTCGCTGAGTTTATTGAAGACATTTGGCGCCATGTACCCGCACATTCCGACGAAATCTGGCTTAATGTTAGGCTTGGGCGAAACCGATGAAGAGATTCTGGCAGTGATGCAAGACTTACGTGCGCACAATGTGAGCATGCTGACTTTAGGTCAATACCTGCAGCCCAGTGTGCATCATTTACCGGTGATGCGTTATGTAACACCTGATATTTTCGATGTCCTGAAACAAAAAGCAGATGCCATGGGCTTTAATAATACAGCGAGTGGCCCCATGGTTAGAAGTAGTTATCACGCAGACGCGCAAGCACACCTTGTTATATAAGGTGCACAAGCACATCGAGTGATATATGTGTTGACGCATCTATACTTAAATAAAGAAGAAAATATGGTTCCTCATTTAACTACCGCACTCAATGGCCCACTGTTATCGCTAGAAAAAAACATGCTCAGCGCCATGCCTAAAATCGAGCATTGGTTTCGTGCACAGTGGCTGGAGTATGCCTCACCGTTTTATGCCAGTGTAGATTTGCGTAATTCCGGCTTTAAATTAGCGCCAGTGGATACAAATCTGTTTCCTGCCGGCTTCAATAACCTCAACCCAGAATTTTTAACGCTAAGTGTGCATGCGGCAATGGTAGCCGTTGAAAAAATCTGCCCAGAAGCGCATCGTTTACTGATTATTCCTGAGAACCATACCCGCAATACCTACTACTTACGCAATGTAGTCGAGTTGGTTAACATCATGAAACAGGCTGGATTGGATGTAAGAGTTGGTTCAATCTCCCCTGAAATTACAGAGCCCACCACTTTAGAAGCTCATGATGGACATCAACTGTTGTTAGAACCTATAGTGCGTGTGGGCAACCGTATCAAGCTCATCAATAAAGAACTGGGAGATTTTGATAGTTGCGCCATTTTGCTCAATAACGATTTGTCTGCTGGCATTCCAGAGATACTGACCAATCTTGAGCAAGATTTAATTCCACCACTGCATGCAGGCTGGAGTACACGTAGAAAATCGCAACATTTCACCGCTTATAACAAGGTAGTTAAGGAGTTTTCAGCCTTACTCGGCATTGATGAGTGGTTGTTGAACCCTTATTTTGAGACCTGCGGTGAAATAGATTTTCACGCACGCACAGGTGAAGAATGTCTGGCGCTTAAAGTTGCAGAGCTATTAGCCAAAATTAAAATCAAATACGCGCAATACGGCGTAACGCAAGAACCATTCGTGATTGTAAAAGCGGATGCCGGCACTTATGGCATGGGTATCATGACGGTAAAATCTCCCGATGAAGTACGTGATCTGAATCGTAAAGCGCGCAATAAAATGTCGGTAGTGAAAGAGGGCCTGCAAGTCTCGGAAGTCATTATTCAAGAAGGCGTATATACCTTCGAAAGCATTAATGATGCCGTTGCGGAGCCGGTTGTATATATGATGGATCACTTTGTGATTGGCGGTTTCTACCGTGTACAT